>JBKDZQ010000431.1:0-6709 GCA_047971325.1 Parahaliea sp. | reverse complement strand
TTCTTTCATGACCTCAAGGCCCGTCACGGCGCGCCGGGGGATTTCGCCCAGGCTTACGTGATCGCCCATGAAGTCGGCCACCATGTGCAGACCCTGCTGGGTATCAGCCAGAAAGTCCGCGCGGCCGGCAACGGTCGCAGCCAGGCCGATGTCAACGCCCTCTCGGTGCGCCAGGAACTGCAGGCCGATTGCTTTGCCGGCCTGTGGGGCCACGCCGCCAATACCGAGCGCAATCTGCTGGAGCGCGGCGACCTGGAGGAGGCCCTGCAGGCAGCCACCGCCATCGGCGACGACCGCCTCCAGCGGCAGGCGGGCCGGCAGGTGGTGCCGGACAGTTTCACCCACGGCACCTCGGCCCAGCGGGTGAAGTGGTTTCGCACCGGTTTCGAGTCAGGCGACATTTCGGCCTGCGATACCTTTGCCGCGCAGTCGATCTAGCGCTTCCCCGACCCGCGCTGGCCGGTCAGCGCGCTGAGTCCTTCGGGCGGGGAGTCCCGCCCTTCCTGCGCCGGCTGGTGGTGGACTTGCGCGTTGTCTTGGTCTTCGCCGCTTTGCCGGCGGCAGTGCCCGTTTTGTCGGAAGCGGCGGCGGGCACCGGGAAGCCGCACATGGCCTCCAGGTCCTGCAGGGCGTCCTCCAGGTAGTCGATCAGGCGCTGGACATGGGGCATGGCGCTGCGGCAGGCGGTAATCCCCACATGCAGCTGGCCGTTATAGCTCACCAGGGTGATATTCAGGGCGAAGCCGTCGAAGACAATGGATGCCGGATACAGACCGTCGACGCGCGCACCGTTCCAATACAGTTGCTGCTGGGGGCCGGGAACGTTGGAAATAACGGTGTTGAACATCGGGAAGCGGCTGGCCAGGCCCGCTATTGAGGTCAGTAGTGCCGGCGCCTGGGCCATGGCCATGAAGATCATGGTTTCGCGCGCGGTCAGGTCCTTGAGCAGGTCCTTGCCGGCGCGCATGGACTCCTGGATGCGGCGCAGCTGTGCTTCCGGGTTATCCAGGTTGGTGGCCAGGTCGGCGACCATGAAGCCCACCGCGTTGTTGGAGTCCAGATCGTCCTCGGCGCGCAGCGATACCGGTGTCATCGCCTTCAGTGAGTGTTTGGGTGTCTCGCCCTGGGCAAGCAGGTAACGTCGCAGGGCGCCGCCGCACATGGCCAGCACGATGTCGTTGACTGTGCCGTTGGCGGCCTTGCATACCGAGCGAATGCGCTGGAAATCCCAGGTCTGGGCGACGAAACGCCGGGCGCCGGTAACCTTGGCATTGATGGAGGTGAGGGGCACATTGCGCCATGGCACCGTGAGACCATCGCCCCGGTCGAAATAGGCACTGCCAAAGCGCCGCAGCGCGCCCAGCAGATTGCTGGTGGTGTCGAACTGCGCGCGCAGGATCTCGGAGACGTTGCGCAGCTCTTTCTCTGCGGGCACTAGCGCCACCTTGCGATTGGCCAGTACTTTGGATTTGTACTCCTCGTAGGCGGCCAGCGAGAGCGGCGAGCGACGCGGCTTGGCCGAGGGGTCGGGTGAGTACATGGCGTTGAACATGTGCATGGAGCTGGCGCCGTCGACGGCGGCGTGATGCATTTTCATGTACAGCGCGAACTGCCGGTTCTGCAGGCCCTCGATGACATGGGTTTCCCACAGCGGGCGGCTGCGCTCCAGCAAGGTGCCGTGCAGCCGCGAGATCAGCATGAACAGCTCGCGATAGCGCCCGGGCGCGGGCAGGCCGGAGTGGCGCACGTGATAGTCGATATCAAAGTTTTTGTCCTTCTCCCAGTACAGGCCGCCGGCGCGCCCGCTTTTCACATACTCGCCAAAGGGCTTGCGGTAGGGCTCGTCGGTTCGCAGGATTTCTATCGTTTCTGCAAGGAATTCGGAGCTGTTGACGCCATCGGGCAGGCTGTACAGGTGCAGGCCACCTACGTGCATGGGGGTCTGGCGCTTTTCGGCATAGAGAAAGCCGGCGTCAGCGAGGTCTATTCGGCGCATATTATCTTCCTAGTTTGTTATTGCAGATCTCACACCCGGGAAACAATAGCGCCGATACTGGCCAAAAGAAAGTCGGGAGCGATATTTGTTGATTTGGTCAGTGGCGCGGGCTGGGGGCGAGAGTTTTTTTGATTTCGCAGATCACGACACAATGTCCGGAATCGCCGTCCCTCACATCCTTTTCGGGCACTGGTCGACAATGCGCTGCAGGGCTGCAGAATTTTTACAATTCCGCTATTCCTCCCGTGCTAGGTTTGTTCTTTTATCGGGATGTTCAGCCGCCTGGTCTGTAATGGCAAGTGCGGAATTGGCATCAATTGATACCTGCCGGACCACCCGGCTTTTACCCACTGCGGAGAACAAAAAACGATGGATTTGACCGAATTTGGTGCCCAACTGCTGTCCGAAAGACTGGGTTTGAATGTCGATATCACGACCATCAGCAGTGCGCTTGACAAGCTGCTGGGCAAAGATGCTCGGGGCAATATCGACCTGGGAGCACTGGCAAGCCGGATGATGCAAAACGGTGGCCTGCAGTCTGTTGTGAATTCCTGGCTCGGCGACGGCGCCAATTCCCCGATCGCCGTTGACAGCCTGATCTCGCTACTGGGGGAGAGCAAGGTCTCCGAGTTTGCCGGTACCGTCGGTACCGATGCGGATACCGCGGCCAAGGGGCTGTCGGATGTCCTGCCGCAGATGATCGACAACGCCAGTAGCGGTGGCAGGTTGCTGGACGCCGTTGGTGGCCTGAACGGCCTGTTCAGCGCTGCCAGTTCACTGTTCAAAAAATAGGACGCTCCGTGACCGGCGGGCGCATGGCCCCGCCAGCAGACAATATGCCGCACCTCTTGTAATTGACGCCCAAAAGCGTAGTCTTGACGGGGATGGCCGTACAAGGAGTGCGGTATTGCAAAGTATCGGGTGTGTGCTTGGCAGCCAGTGGATGGTTGAGTGTGCCCAGCGGAATCTGGTACCTGTCTCACGGAGGAGTCACGCGTGCCTAATGTTCATCCTGCATCTCCCGTTTCGAACGGGTTGGCGAGTCCCGGTGCACGATTGATTTCGGGCCTGTGTCCCGAGTCCGGTTCCCATTCCGCCGCGGCGCGGGCGCTGCCGCCGTTGCTTTACCAATTGCAGGAACTCTGCGCCGAAACCCGGGGTGACTGGCAGGCCATCGAGTACGCCATGCTCAACCTGCTGGTGGAGCTGTGTGAGCCCCCATCGCCGGCGACCGCCGTGTTTGACAATGCCAGCCACCCCCCCCGGGTCGTCTGGTGTGACGTCTGGTGGATGGAGCTGGGTGAGGCGGTCTTCACCCGGGAGGTCATCACCCTGGAGCGTGAAGGGCACCTGCTGGCGGCGATCTGCCCCAGTGAGGATGCCCGCCTGCGCCTCGCTGTCTACTGTCCCCTGGATGCCCACAGTCTGGCGCTGCTCACACGGCTGGCGGCTCATCCCCATCCCCGTCTGGGGGTTGCCATGCGCGAGAGCAACTGGGCACTGGCAGTGGATACCGCCGCCGATATCGAGCAGTTCCTGGCCGGGGGGCGGGGAGAGCCTTACCTCTCGCACTGGTCCAGCGGACTTGGCAATGGCTCCGCCAGGGCCTTGCGCGAGCAGGCGGTGCCGCTGGCGCCACGGCTGGTGGAGGCGCAGTTGCAGATTTTCCGGCGCTACCGGCGGCAAGCCGCCGCCCCGGCGCTTTCCTAGTTTTCTCGTTGGCTCCCCGGGGCTGTGCCAGAATTAGGGTGACACCCCGAGGAGTCCGACCATGACCGATTCCCCACCGGACGCGCTGCCAGCGTCCATGCCCTGCGTTGAAATTTCCGCCCCGGGTGGTCCCGAGGTGCTGGTGCCGGCGGTTCGCCCGCGGCCGCTCCCCGGGCCCGGCGAGGTGCTGGTGGCGGTGGCCGCCGCCGGTGTCAACCGGCCCGATGTGATGCAGCGCCTGGGGCTCTACCCACCGCCATCCGATGCCTCCGACCTGCCCGGTCTGGAGGTGGCGGGGCGGGTGGTGGCGCTGGGGGAGGGTGTCGACCACTGGTCCCTGGGTGATGCCGTCTGTGCCCTGACCAATGGCGGGGGCTCTGCCGCCTATGCGGTGGCGCCCGCCGGGCAGTGCCTGCCGGTGCCCGCCGGACTGTCCATGGCCGAGGCCGCCAGCCTGCCGGAAGCCTTGTTCACCGTGTGGAACAACGTGGTCGACCGCGGCCGCCTGCAGGCCGGTGAATCGCTGGTGGTCCACGGCGGGACCTCGGGCATCGGGGTGACGGCCATCCAGCTTGGCCGGGCTCTCGGGGCGCGGGTCTTCGCCACCGCCGGCAGCGAGGAAAAATGCCGCGTCTGCCGGGAACTGGGGGCGGAACTGGCGGTGAACTACCGCGAACAGGACTTTGTCGAGGTGCTCAGGGAGGCCACTGCCGGCCGCGGTGTCGACGTCATCCTGGACATGGTCGGTGGTGACTATGTCAGCCGCAATCTCAAACTGGCGGCGATCGATGGGCGTATCGTCAATATCGCCTTCCAGCAGGGTTTTGAAACCGACGTCAACTTTGTGCCGCTGCTGATGAAGCGCCTCACCCTCACCGCCTCCACCCTGCGCCCGCGCAGTGCCGCCGACAAGGCCGCCATCGCCAGCGCCCTGCGGCAAGCGGTGTGGCCGCTACTGGAGGCGGGCCGGCTGCGACCGGTGCTGGCCGCCAGCTTCCCGCTGGTGGAGGCGGCCAAGGCCCACCGGCTGATGGAAAGCAGCCGGCATATCGGCAAGATCGTGCTCAGTCTTGTGGCGTGATGTCCCGTTCCCGGGGGTGGCTGGTTGCCCCGGTGTCGGGGCCAAACCAGCTCGCCATTTTTTGCGCCGTCTGGTCGCGCACACCCTCGTCGATGAACCGGCTCACCGTCAGCAGCGCCAGTGCCAGCACGCCGAGGTCGTCGGTGTAGCCGAGGGTGGGCAGGATGTCGACCACCGCGTCAAAGGGGGCGCTGAACTAGCCCAGCGCCCCGTAGATGCTCGCCTTGGCCCAGGCCGGGGTGTCCGGCCGGCGGGCGGCGTAGTACATCAGCAGGGCCTTCTCCACCAGCTCGCGACCGGCGGCGCGGGCGTAGACCGAAAGCTTGCGCCAGAAGCGGCTCTCCGAATAGGCCTCGGCCCACTGGGGTTCCCTGGAATTTTCCTCTGCCATGGCTGTGTGCACCCGATTGACTGACGTGTGTGATGGATGGCTGAAAGTCTACCACCACTGCCATCTCGCCATCGCTGTGGCCGGGAAATTTTGCCCTCAAGGACAAATTGGCCTGTAACTGAGAATAGTTCCTGTTTATAATGCGGCCAGCAGTCTGGGAGCAGTATGAGTAGATCATTTTCACCCCCCTTGTGGCTCGGCTCGGTCCGGCAATGGCACTGGATCAGCTCGGCTGTGTGCCTGGTCGGCATGCTGCTGTTTGCCATCACCGGGATTACCCTCAATCACGCCGGGCAGATCGAGGCCAGACCACGGGTGACCACCCTTGAGGTGGAAGTGCCGGAACCCCTGCTGGCAACGCTGCAGTCGATGGTCGCAGGCGAGGACTTTGCCCAGGAGGCGCGGTTGCCGCCTGCCCTGCGGGACTGGTTGCGGGAGCGGGGCATCGCCGCTGGCGGTCGTGCGGCCCAGTGGAGCGAGGACGAGATCTACCTGTCCCTGGCGCGTCCCGGCGGCGACGCCTGGCTGGCCATCGACCTGGTGGCCGGGGAGCTGCTCTATGAGGACACCGACCGCGGGCTGGTGTCCTATCTCAACGATCTGCACAAGGCCCGCAACACCGGTGTGGCCTGGCAGTGGTTTATCGATATTTTTTCCGTGGCCTGCCTGTTGTTCTGCCTGAGCGGCCTGTGGCTGCTGGCTCGCCACAGTGCCTCGCGGCCCGCCACCTGGCCGGTGGTTGGTCTGGGGCTGGTGTTGCCGCTGCTGCTGGCCATTCTCTTTGTCCATCGTTGATTGAGGTGATTATGTTGCGCTGTGCTCGCGGGGTCGTGGCCCTGTCCCTGTTGACCCTGGCAGGTTCCGGCCTCGCCTTCGGACAGTCCCTGTCCGTGGAACTGGAAGTGCCCCGTCTGGACGTGGCGGAGTACCACCGACCCTATATCGCCCTGTGGGTGGCGCGGGCAGACAAGGTAGTCGCCGCCAACCTGGCGGTGATGTACGACCTGAAACTGAAGGATCAGGAAGGTGAAAAATGGCTCAAGGACATGCGCCAGTGGTGGCGGCGCAGCGGTCGTGGCCTGGACATGCCGATCGACGGCCTGAGCGGCGCCACCCGCGGTCCGGGCCGCCACCAGTTCAGCTTTGACCAGCGTGTGGCGGACCTGCCTCCCGGCCAGTACCGGCTGATGGTGGAGGCCGCGCGCGAGGTCGGCGGGCGCGAGCTGCTGCAGATTCCCTTCCAGTGGCCGCCCGCGGCCGCGACCGCCAACTCCGTACAGGGCAAGGAGGAGCTGGGAAAGATCACCCTCTCCCTGAGTCCCTGATCGCGAGCCATACCTCAAATCCCACTCAGACATCACCCCATCTGGAGACGCCATGAACAAGCCACTCGTACTGCTCACCGCGGCGCTGAGCGCCGCGACCTTCACCCTGCCGGTTGCCGCCCACCGGGCCTGGATACTGCCGGCAGCCACCGTGCTGTCCAGCGAGGATCCCTGGGTGACTTTCGACGCGGCCATTTCCAACGATA
>JBKDZQ010000430.1:0-2260 GCA_047971325.1 Parahaliea sp. | reverse complement strand
CCCGCGGTGCGCCGGGCGAGCCTTCCCGGCGAAAAACACCCTGCAGGGCGCCAGCCAGCCGCCTCAGAGCGGGAAGGAAGGGCAACAGCGCATTCAGCTGCAGGTTGTCCAGCCGGCCAGTACCGGTGAGTTCACCCCCGGACTTCGCCGGCAATGCCACCTCCAGCGACAGCACGCGGCGCTGGTCGCGTTGCAGGCTGGCCGTCAGTTGCAGCGCACCATCGCGATACTGGCCATCGACCCTGAACTGCTCCCAGCTCCAGCTCGCGTAGCTGTGCTTGAGTTGCTGGGTGACAGTACCCTGGTCAAAGTGCAGGGCCAACGTCGCACTCAGGGGCTGCTCCGCCGTCCAGTTGGCCTTCACCTCACCGCCCAGGGCACCAGCGATGCTCACTCCCTTCAGGGCAAGCAGCGACAGCAGGGCAGCGCCATTTTCCAGGTCCAGGGCAAACTCGCCCCGGCGACCGATATCCGCCTGCCGCAGGCACAGGGCGCTGGCCTCGCTGCGCCAGCAGTGGGGAGCGATGACGGTCTGGCCGTCCTGCCAGTGCATGGCCACCGCCTCCTCCAGAGTCCAGACACCCAGCGGCGTGCTCAGGGAGGCGGGCTCCAGACTGCCGGTCCAGCGCTCGCCCTGGCGTCGGGCCGACGCTTCCATCATTCCTTCGATATCGCCGCTGGAGCGCAGGTTGAAGCTCAGGCTGCCGGCATCACCCACCAGCGCCAGCTCGCCCGCCTCCAGCGCCATTTCGCCACTGCGCAGATGCCCGAACTCGAGGTGGATATTTCCGCCCGGGTCGCCAGCGAGGCTGATACTGCCCCGCAGGCTGGCATCGTCGACGCTCAGATCCTGCCAGTTGATGCCGCTGGCAGAGGCCTGCAATTGCAGGGACTCCTTGCCGGGATGCCAGTCGGCCCGGGCCTCGATCTGCCCGCGGCCACCGCTCCGCCAGCGGCCGAGGTCGGGCACCGCCAGCTTGACCACACTGCCGCCGTCCGCCGCGTCTTTCAGGGTGCCGCTGGCGCCGTTGATATCAAACTCGAGGTCACCTCCGGCCAGGTAGTGAGCACTGTCAAGGCGCAGCGAGCCGATGGCCCTGTCGGGCACGCCGTTGACTTCACCTTGCAGATCGATCTGTTCCAGACTGGCTCGCCACTGCTCCCCCGACAGTCGGGCGATGACCGCCAGCTCTCCCCGCAGGCGGCCAGACGGACCACCTTCGCCAATACGCGGCAGCTCAAGGCCTGGCGTTTGCAAACGCAGTGCCAAGGTTTTTGTCGCGTCCAGCTCCAGCGTGCCCGTGGCCGCCAGGGCACTGCCGTCGGCACCGGTCTCCCGCACCGTCAGTGATTCCAGCGCCAGGTGCTGGCCAGCCAGTTCCCCGGCAAGATCGATCTGCATGTCCCCATAACCCAGCCCGCTGGCGCCACCGCCGAGGGTGAAGCGCAGCCGGTCCAGGCTGCCCGAAGCGCTCAGCGCCAGTGGTGAGTGCAACTGCAGCGCGGCCAGTTCCGGCGACAGTCCGTCCACCAAAGCACCCAGAGCGAGGGGCGCGGCCCGTGTCACCCGGCTCTGCAGGTCGAAGGGCAGCTCCGGCGCCAGCGCGTCCAGACGACCCTGCAATGACAGCGCACTATCACCGGCGCTGGACAGCTCCAGGGCCAGTTGCGCCAGACTGCCACTGGCCACCAGCTGCAGCGCACCGGGGCGCAGGGTGGCGATGGCGGGAAGGTTCTCGTCCACCTCGGCGCTTGCCGCAAGCTGCAGCGGCCAGTCGCCAGCGAATCGCAGTTCGCCCTTCAGGCTTGCACTGCCCCAGCCGGGGCGGGCGGCTTGCACATCGCTGATGACCAGGCGATCCCCCTGCCAGCGCAGGTGCAGGGCCAGACGCTCCAGGGCATCGCCCGACCCGCCGAACTCCCAAGCGGGTCCGACCAGCTCCAGTGGTTCCACGCGCAGTTCCAGTGGCAGCCACAGGGCCGGCAGTTGCACCCGCTCGGGGACACTGTCCGGCTCGCTGGCGGCCAGTATCAGGCGCGGCTGCTGCACTGCGGCATCGCTGATATGCACGCCACTGCCCTCGATCTTCAGGGCCAGTTGCATCGGCCCCTGGTGCCAGCCACCCCCCGGCCACAGCACCTCGGCAGCGCTCACCGCCAGTCGCGACACCTCGACGCTGACAGGAAACACCAGCGGGCTCTGCTCCGATTGGCTTGCATCCGCCTGGGTGGACTGTTCCTGCGCTTCACCCTCCTCGCG
>JBKDZQ010000429.1:0-19551 GCA_047971325.1 Parahaliea sp. | reverse complement strand
GATGTCCGCCAGCACCTCGTCGGTGGTCGACGCAAATCCAAACCCGCTCATACCCGCTCTCCCTGGCTGTCATGGTGTTTGTCCAGCGCCGGATTGTGGCAGACAATAGAGGCCACCTGAACCCTTATCGTCCGGCGCGGGACAGCGGCCGGAGCCCGTGGAGGCACAACCGTGAATGATACCCTGGCCCGCATCGAGCGCGGCAACTACCTCAGCCTGGCCACACGCAAGCGTTCCGGCGACTTTGTCGCCACCCCGGTGTGGTTCGCGTCTGGGGACGGAGCCTACTATGTGTTCGCCGCCGCGGACTCCGGCAAGGTAAAGCGCCTGCGCAATTTCAGCCAGGCCCGCATCGCCCCCTGCACCGTCACCGGCAAACTCACCGGCGACTGGGTGGATGTCGAGGCCCACCTGTTCGACAGCGAGGCGGAGCGCGCCACGGCACTGGCGGCATTGCGCCGCAAGTACTGGTTCCTGATGCGGGTCGGCGATTTTTTCGCCCGCCTCAGCGGCCGCTATGATCGCCGCGCCTACATCCGGGTGGATCTGCCGGGCGGCTAACGGGCGGCGATCGCGGCCCGGAGCACTGTCTCCAGTTGCAGGCGGTAGTCGTCGATATCGCCGCGCCGCGTCGCCGCGTCGATAGCCCGGCCGATGTAGTCGGTGGCCGGTGTGAACTCCCCCCGCCGGTATTCGACAACCCCGATGGCGTAGAGCAGCCGGCTGTCGTTTCCACGCAGCTCCAGTGCCCGCCGGTAGTGGGCCAGCGCCGCGTCCCAGTCCCCGGCCTCCCCGGCCTGGTCTCCCTGCCAGGCATGGTAGTAGGGATTGGTCTGCCGGTAGCGTCGCACCCGCTCCTCCCAGTAGGCGCGCTCACCCTCCCTGCCCTGGTGCTCATACAGCACCATCAGGTTGTTCATCGCCGAACGATCATTCCCATCCAGTTGCAGCGCCTGAAAATAGCTGCGCTCGGCCGCTGCGTAATGCCCCGCGCTGCGATAGATGGCACCGAGATTGACCCACAGGGAGCCCATTTCCGGGCTCAGCAGCAGGGCGCGAACCCCCTGGCGCCAGGCCTGGGCCAACGCACCGCGGGCCAGGGCGTCCATCGCCAGGTTATTGTGGTAGAGCGCCTGGGCATCTTCATCCGCCAGCAAGCGGGTATCGGCGACCTCGCTGGAGGACAGCGGGTCGATATCCGCCATGAACTGTTCGCCGTCGCGCAACTTCACCAGCACGTTCACATGCAGGCGCAGGGCCACGCGCTCCCCCAGCCGGGTCCACTGGGGGCGCAGTTCAAGCCACTGGTCGCGAGCGTCGAGGCCCGCCTCCCGGGCCAGCGCCACGAACAGATGGGCGTAGCTCAGGCAATTGGCACTGCCGCGGCGGAACACCTCCCGCGCACTGCCATCGGCAAAGGGATCGTACTGCAGATCAAGCACGCCGCTGCCCTTCACCGCACTGTGCAGGTTGACCAGACGTTGGCGCGGATGACGGGAGGCCGGGGCATAGCGCCGCACGAAGTCCCGCATGTCCTCATCGACGGCCAGCAGCTCCGGGGTGGGCAGGGTCGCGGCATCGCCCACCGTCACCCGCTCGCCCGCCACCTGTAGCGGTGGCAGCGCGGCCACCGCCTGGCGCAGCGACGGTGACCCGGCACAGCCTCCCAGGGCGGGCAGCAGGACCAGGCAGGCCAGCGCCAGAGCACAGCGGCAGCACTTGCTCTTCCTGCGGGCGGGGACGTCCTTGGAAATACCTCAGTGAGCCCACCGTCTACTCCCGCGCGCCACCCGATCGGCGCACGGCAAAAGTATAATCAATCTCCGGGGCAACGCCCAGCCAAGGGCTGGCAGCGCAAAGAAGGCGTCAGGCGGCGGTGTGCAGGCCGCACTCGCGACCGTCGTGAACCTTGGTGGGGTCGAAATAGTGCTTGCAGGTGGGCAGCCGGAAGCGGGCCATGTAGTCCTCCACCTGGGCATCATTCCAGTAGAAGATCGGCGCCACCTTGACAATACCCCGGGCATCCATCGACACGATGTCCAGGGTCTTGCGGTGCTCGGTTTCCTCGCGGCGGATGCCGGTAAGCCAGATATCGGGCTGGAAATCCTGCAGGGCGCGACTGAAGGGCTCCAGCTTCACCTGGCGGGTGAACTCGGCGTGGCGCTCCTCCTCGTCCACGGTGGGAATACCACCCATGATGGCGTTGCGCCGCTCTGAGGTCATCTGCGGGGAGTAGACGTGGATATTGACATTGAGATCGCGGATCAGTCGCTCGGCCACCACGTAGGTGTCGCGCAGGTTGTAGCCCGTGTCCACCCAGATGGTCGGCACGGAGGCATCGACCCGGCTGACCAGGTGCAGCATCACCGCCGCGTTGCGCCCCATGCTGGTGGTGGCGATGGCACGCCCGCCCTGGGCGAGGGCCCAGCGCACGATCTCCCCGGGAGAGGCATGACGCAAGGCCGCGTTGGCGCTGTCGATATCCAGTTGCAAACCGCTGAAATCCGTCGGTGGGAATAATGAAGACCGCACTTTAAAGAAGTAAAAGGCGAGTTTCAAATAACGTGCGGTTATATGGATATAGCCGGGGCCGGAGGCGGCCCCGAACCGGAGAGGGGCCGCCCGCCTGATTTGCCCCTCAGAAGGAGAACTGCAGGCTGAGCCAGTAGTTGCGACCCGCCGCCATCACGTTGTAGTCGTCACTGTACTGCACTTCGTCGGTATCATCGTCGTAGACTCCGTCGCCATTGAGATCGACAAAGGCCGTGTTGTACGTGGTGAAGTCCTCATCCAGCAGGTTGTTGACCCGCCCGGTGAGGGTGAGGTTGTCGGTAATGGCATAGCGGACGCCCAGGTTCCACAGGGTGTAGTCCTCGTAGTACATGGCCTTGTCCAGAATGGTGTTCCAGCCGCGGTAGCGGTCGGAGCGCAATTCACCCTGCAGGGCCAGACTCAGGTTGTTCAGTACCTGCCAGTCCAGGGTGAGGTTGGCCATGTGCTCGGCGGTGTTGGTGAGGGGCCGCCCCTCTTCCGGCCCGCTCTTTTGCTCGCTGTCGGTCCAGGTGTAGTTGGCGCTCAAGGTCCAGCGGTCGCTGATCATATAGCGACCGGCAACTTCCACGCCCTGGATGTCGACCTTGTCGATGTTGATCTTCTGGCTGTAGGTGGTGTAGCCGAGCTGATCGTAGGTGCCCAGGTTGACACAGGGGCGCACGCCGCCGGTGACGGTACAGCTCATCACCGTGTCACCGCGGGCGATCTTGTCGTCAAACCGGGTGTTGAAGTAGGTGATGTTGAAGTTGTGGCCGCCCTTGCCGCTCCAGTACAAGGCAACTTCGCTGTTGACACTGGTCTCGGGCTCCAGCTCCGGGTTGCCGGCGAAGGGCGAGGTACCCTGGCCGCCGAAACCGATGATGCCGTCGTAGAGGTCCGTGGTCTGTGGCGTCTTGAAGCCGGTGGCCACGCCGCCCTTGATGGTCCAGGCCTCCGACAGGGTGTAGACACCGTAGAGCCGGGGGGATACTTCGCTGCCAAAGGTGTCGTGCTCGTCGTAGCGAACACCGGCGGTCACCGTCAGGGCGCTCAGCGCCGCCGGTGTCCAGCTGTCCTCGATGAACAGGGAGTACATTTCCTGATCCTGCACACCACCTGGGTCGTTGCTCTCCATGCCGAACACGCTGTCCTCCAGCTCGCCATCGATCACCTGGGTGCCAATCACCAGCATATGATGGCCAAAGCCCTGCAGGGGAATTTCCACCCGCGCGTCCAGCGTGTACTGACTGCTTTCCAGGGTGCGGGCGGGGCGCGGCAGAAAGGTGCTTTCCGCCAGGGCCTTACGCGCCTCTTCCGGCATGCCGGCGTAGTCGCCGGTGGCGTAGTACATCTCTCCCAGCAGCAGGCGCTCGGTCACGGTCAGCGGCAGGGTCCGGCCTTCGTTGGCGGTGTCGACATAGGACAGGGACACATGGCTGGTGCCAAAACCCCAACGCCCCTGGTGACTCAGCGACCACCACTCGCGGGTAAATTCCTGGTCTTGCGCATAGCCGGCCCGGGGCATGACCTGCCCGCGACTGGCCCGCCACAGGGCCTCGATGTTGTCCTTGGTGCCCAGGGGATAGCTCAGCTCCCCGGTCTCCGGGTTGGTGAAGGGAGAGTTGTCGTAGACCTGGCTGGAATAGTCGTAGTCGAAACGCAGGGTGTTCTGCTCGTTCGGCGTGAAGGCCAGGCTCAGGCCATACTCCTTGGTTTCGGCGTCCACCGTGCGGCCGCCCCCGCCAAAGCCCACACTGCGATAGTGACGCTGGCCGCTGGGATCGGTGACTGGAGCCAGCTCCGGTGACGAGGCATCCGACTCGTAGTAACTGCCGCGCAGGCTCAGAGACAGCTTGTCCGCAATCAGCGGGCCGGTAGCGGTGAATTCCGCCTGCCGGTCATCGCCGAACTGGTCGTTTTCCTGGAAGGTGCCACTGACAGCCGCCGAACCATACCAGCGGTCGCTGACTTTCTTGGTGATGATATTGATGACGCCACCCATGGCATCGGCGCCATAGAGGGTGGAGGCCGGGCCACGAATTACCTCGACCCGCTCGATGGCCTCCGCCGGCGGCATATGGCCAAAGGCGTTGCCGCCGAAATTGTTGGGGTAGATATCGCCGTGGTTGTTCTGGCGCCGGCCGTCGATCAGGTAAAGGGTGTACTCCCCGGTCAGGCCGCGCATGCTGACCGAGCCCTGGCCGGTCTTGTCGCGGCTGGTGCCTACATCGATGCCTTCCTGGTACTTCAGCATGTCGAGCAGATTGACGTGGGGGCGGGTCAGTATTTCGTCCTGGGAAATCACCGAGATACTGGCCGGCGCGTCGGTGATTTTCTGCTCATAGCCCGCAGCGGTGACTACGATTTCCTCAATATTGCGATCACGTGATTTCACAGCCTCGGCGGCAATGGCAGCCTGGGTGGCGGTGGCCAGTGCCACGGCAGTGGCCAACCCGCGCGAGACAAACAGATGGGGTTTCATTGTTCTTCCTTTAAAACGAACGACTAAAAAAACAGTAATTATTCTCATTATTAATTATCAGGTCAAGTGCCTTTCTACCGGCTACCGGGACACCCACCTGAGTACTGGTCAGCCACCGCAGAGAACTTTTTAGTTATTGGAATGATTTATGAAGCCCTTAATGATTCGAACAGGCTCCCACTCTAATTAAAAATAAAACATTTCTGATTGTATTAATCTTTCCAATCGGTAATATTTGTGTAACATTCGACTTCAGCCCACATTTGCCAACTCCACCGCAACGACCTGCCCTGCGGGGCAGACGGCCGGGGCGGTCTGATCAGGGTTTTGCGGTAATTTTCTAGACTAATCAAAAAAAGGTGTAACCAATGCTAGCCAAGAACCTTGGATTCAAAAAAATGTTGCTGACAACCTCTCTCCCCACCGCCTTGCTTGGCGCCTGGGCCCCGGCGTCATTCGCTCAGCTTGAAGAGGTCATAGTCACTGCCCAGAAGCGCCAGGAATCCCTTCAGGACACCCCCATATCCATGGTCGTACTGGGTGCTGCCGACCTCGAAAACCAGGGCATCACCAGCGTTGCGGACCTTGGGGATGGGGCCATCCCCAACGTGCGTATCGCCACGTTTTCGGGTACTCCATCGTCGTTTTTTGTCTCCATTCGCGGCATCGCCCCCCAGGACCCCAGCCAGATCAGCGCTGAATCGCCAGCGGGCGTGTACATTGATGGCGTGTACCTGGGCCGCGCCGCCGGGCTGGCCGCGGACCTGCTGGACATCGAACGCGCCGAAGTGCTGCGGGGGCCGCAGGGAACGCTGTTTGGCCGCAACTCCCTGGGAGGAGCGATTGCACTGGTCGCCAAAAAGCCAACGGGGGAATTTGGCTTCCGACAAACCCTCAGCATGGGCCGCTATGACTACTTCAACAGCGTAACGCGGGTGGACCTGCCTGAATTCATGGGTATCAGTACCAAAATCGACTACATTGCCAATGAGCGCGACGGCTGGGTGGACAACTCGCTGGGTGGCGAACAGGACTGGTACCAGGAACAGAACGAAGGCGGCAGGATTGCCCTGCTGTGGCAGGGACTGGACCGGCTGAGCGTCGAATATGCCTTTGACCGCTCCCGTTCGGAAGCCACCAACGCTTACTTCCAGCTGGACAGCCTCACCGACGGCGCCCCCCCCTTCCCCGCCGGTGGCGTGCAGCAACTCGAACCCGATCGCGTCAAGAACGCCCGCATGGCCTCCTATCTCGGCCCCAGCGTGACCAAAGTCGACGGCCACACCCTGAACATTAGCTGGGACGCCACCGAGAATCACACCATCCGGCTGATCAGCGCCTATCGCAAGATGGATCAAACCAAGCAGGACAACTGGGATGGCTCGATCTACCGGCCCGGCCCCCTCACCCGCAACACCTTTGGGCGGGTGAGCTTTGCCACCGTCGAGCAGAACCAGCTCAGCCACGAGTTGCAGTGGATCGGCACTGTCGGCGAGGTCGATTTTGTCGCTGGCGCCTACTATTTTCGCGAGCGCGCCGAAGACGGCCAGTCCTCCGGCATGGCCAACCTGATGACGGAAGACGGCCCGGCACTGCTCCCCCGCCCCCAGCCCAGGCCGATACCGAGTCGCGGCGCCAGGCTGGAAGTGGATAGCAATGCGCTTTTCGGCCAGGCCACCTGGCGACCCTCCGCCCTGGACGGGCGCCTGGCCATGACCCTCGGCCTGCGCTACACCGACGACGACAAGGAAGGCGAGCGCACAGCGCCAGCACCGAAGCCATTCTCCTTTTCCGATGACCGTGTCGACCCCTCTGTCACACTGGCCTACGACCTCACGGAGGAGGTCAACACCTACCTGAAGTGGGGTACCGCCTATCGCGGCGGCGGTGTCAACACGCGCTCCGTGGACTTCGAGCCCTACGAATCAGACGAGGTGGAAACCTGGGAAATCGGCCTCAAAAGTGAGCTGTTCGATCGCCGCATGCGCTTCAACGCCGCGGTTTTCCACACGGTGTGGGAAGGCCAGCAGATCGACATGTCGTTTACCGACTTTTCCAACCCCGGGGCGCCTTCGGTAACGGAAACCATCAACGCGCTCAAGGATGTCACCTATACGGGCTTTGAATTCGACACCACGCTAATGCCGGCGAGGGGAGTCACTATCAACGCCAACTACGGCTATCTCGACGTCGACTATCCCCTGCAACCCAACCCCTTCTCGGGAGAGCGTGAACGCTTCGGACCGATTTTTGCGCCCCGCCATTCGGCTTCGGTCAATGCGGAATATGAGTTCGAACCCACCTCCTTCGGCATCCTGCGCGCCTACGTCGGCCTGCGATACTCCGGCGGCTACCTGACCTGGGGCGCCACCACGGATGGTGTCACCGACATCCAGCGGGAGTGGGATGCGCGCCTGACACTGGATGAGATTCCCCTCGGCAACAATCGGGGCAATCTGAAGGTCGCACTCTGGGGTAAAAACCTGGACGACCAATCCTACATCAACTACTGGGTCAAAACTCTGACTGACGCGCCGCTGATACAGTCCAACCTCACGACCTACAACACACCGCGCACCTACGGTATCGACGTCACCTACACCTCCTGACACCAAAGCAAAAGCATGGGCGCACCGACCCGGCTCCGGCCGGGCCTGCCCCTGCAGCGGGAGGTCCGCGAAACCCTGCCAGTGGGCCCGCCTGCCACCGGCAGGCGGGCCCACAGCGAATCCACTGTGGCGAACTCGTCGCGCCGAAGTTCAGTGCGCCTCTTTCAGCTTGTTCGGCGCAGTCTTGGTGGCACTGCGATCGTAGGTCTGCCGCCAGTTCCCGGGCGGCAGAGGCAAATGCCGGCTTTCACTGCGGCGCGCGGGAAAAAAGGCGCGCTCGGGCCCTTCGCTACGGCGCTGCTCCAGCCAGAACACACCGTCGTACTCGCCAGCGTTGCCGCGGGTGGCGACAAAATCGAGGTCGCCGTCGCCGTCCATATCCCGGGGCAGGAATTCGTCGTACATGCCACGCACACGGCGGGCGATGTCGTGGCGCGGCCAGGGGCTGCCGCTGTCAGCGTCCGCGCCGGGGTTTTCGAACCAGGCCAGACGGCCGGTGGAGGAGCTGGCCGTCACCCGCGGATCGTCGTAGTCCCGGGAGGTACCGGAATAGCCGCTGTCGATCACATTGACACCGGAGTAACCGCCGGCGATCACATCCAGATCGCCGTCGCCGTCGATGTCCGCCGGGGCGAAGCCGGTGAGCCAGTCGGGCAGGAAATGGCCGATGCGGTGGTAGCGCCAGGGCTGGTCCAGACTCGCGGGCTGGGCCAGCCAGCCGAGCTGCATCGCCGTTGCCCGGCCGCGCAGCGACTCCGCCACCACCAGCATCAGGTCGCGGCGCCCGTCGGCGTTCATATCGGCAAACACGGCGTGGAAGGCGCTGCTGCCGGCGGACCAGCCGGCCGGCGCCTCGAAGGCCGGGGCAATGGCCAGCTCGTGCACGCGGGTGGCCAGCCCGCCACCCTCCGCCAGCCCCCGGTTTTCGATCAGGAACAGGCGGTTCTCCAACCGCGACGCGGCGAGCACGTCGATGTCGCCATCGCCCTCCACATCCACCGGCAGGGCGATATTGGGCACGCCCTCGCGCAGCAGCACCTGTTCCCGCCAGGCGCTGGCCTCCAGCGGGTTACCCTGTACAGTCAGCAGCGAGGTGCTGCCCACCAGGGGCTCCCCCGCCTCCGGGTCGATCATATCGGAGCCGCCCTTGTTGGCGGCCAGGGCATCGAGCCGGCCGTCGCCGTCGACATCCGCCAGGAACACCCGCAACCAGGAGCCCCGGCCCACGCTCGGCGCGGGTATCACGCTGGGCCAAGCGGTGCTGCGCTGGGCAGCCCCGGGGTTCTGGAAATACACCAGGTGGGCCTCTTCGCAGGCGAAAATGAGGTCCAGCCAGCCATCGCCGTTGATATCGCCAATGGCCACATCCTCCGCCGCCCCGGCCAGGTGGCCCTCGGCCAGCGTCACCAGGGTCCACTGGTCCGTATCAGCGGAGCCAAAGGCGATGCGCAGGTGGCTGGAGTCCTCCTGCACAGAGACGATATCCAGGTAGCCGTCGCCATCCAGGTCGGCCATCTTCAGGCCATCGCCGCCACGGATGGGCACCCCGCCATTCACGTCCTGGCTATCCACCAAGTGCTCGGCCCAGCTGATGTAGTGACCCGACTCACTTCGCGCCCGGCTGGGGGTTTCGGCCACGGTGAGCGCGGTGTCGGCCCGGGCCCAGGCGCAGGCCAGGGCGAGCGCCAGGCCGCCAAGCCGGAGCACCGGGCGCGGCATCAGGCGGCGGCCCGTGACAGGGCCCGCTCCAGCTCGTCGTGCAGGGCAAGGTACTGCTGGGTGAGTTTATGGCTGGCCGCCATGTCCACCAGCGGGCGGTGTTCGCTGTGGGACTCCTTCATCTTCACCGAGCTGGACAGGTAGGTGGACAGCACCGGGTAGCCCTCCTCCTCCAGCTCCGCCACCAGTTCGCCAGGCAGGCGCGCCTGGCTGTTGAACTGGTTGATCACGATGCCCTCCACTTCCAGGTCGGGGTTGTGGTCCTCCTGCAACTCGGCGATGTTCTCCATCAGCGAGTACAGGCTCTGGCGGGCGAAACTGTCGCAATCGAAGGGTACCAGCACGGTATCAGCGGCGATCAGCGCCGATTTGGAAAAGAAGTTGAAATTGGGCGGGGTGTCGATGTAGATGCGGTCGTACTCTTCATCGAGCTTGTCCAGGGCATCGCGCAGCTTGTAGATCTTGTAGCGCGCCTCCAGCTCCTTTTCCAGGGTGATCAGCACCGGGCTGGAGGGCATCAGGAACAGATTCTCCCAGGGCGTTTCCCACACGAAGGTATCCGGGTTGTTGCGCTTGCGCTTGGGGCCCACGGTCTGCTTGAACAGCCCGGCCACGCCCTGGGCCTCGGCGGGAAAGGCCTCGGCGTCGATTTCGCCCACCAGGTAGTGGGTGGCGTTGCCCTGCACATCGAGGTCCAGCACCAGGGTGCGGTAGCCCTGGTGGGCACTGATGGCGGCGAGGTTGCAGGTGATGCTGGTCTTGCCGACACCGCCTTTCTGGTTGAATACGACACGTCTCATGCTTGTTGGAACCCATTGAATGGAAGAGGAAGACCGGTTGCCAAAGTGTAGTCAATGGCGCTGTGCAATGTAAGCGCGGCGGCCGGGACTCCCCTCAGGCGGACCACACCCGCTGGTACAGATCGACAATATCGGTGGCCTGTGGCAGGCGGGGGTTGTTGGCCGGCGAGCCCGAGGCCAGGGCCTGCTCTGCCATGGTGGGCAGCAGGGACTGCCAGCGCCCGGCCTCGATGCCCCAGGCGGCGGGAGCGGGTACGTCCAGGTCGGCGTTGAGCAGGCGCAGGCCGGCCACCAGCTTGTCCCGGGCCAGGGTGTCGGTGTCGCGCTCATCGGCCAGGCCCATCACCCGCGCGCAGTGGGCGTAGCGGGCCGGAGCACCGGACAGGGACCAGGCGGTCACCTCCGGCAGCAGCATGGCGTTGGACAGGCCGTGGGGCACATGGAAGTGGGCGCCGATGGGGCGGCTCATGCCGTGAATCAGGGTCACCGAGGCATTGGCGAACGCCATGCCGCCCTGGGTGGCTGCCAGCATCATGGCCTCCCGCGCGGCGCGGTCGCCGGGGTCGTCGCAGGCCCGGCGCAGGTACTGGCTGACGCTGCGCATGGCGCTCAGGGCGATGCCATCGGTAAAGGGGTGGGCGCGGCGGCTGACGTAGGCTTCCAGGGCGTGACAGAGGGTGTCGAGGCCAGTGTCGGCGGTCAGGCGCCGGGGCATGGAAAGAGTCAGCTCGAAGTCCACCAGCGCCGCCTCGGGCACCAGCCCCAGACCCATGCAGAGCATTTTTTCATCGGTGGCGGTATCGGTGATCACCGCCACCCGGGTCACCTCGGAGCCGGTGCCCGCGGTGGTGGGACTGGCGATCACCGGCGCCGCGCTGCGCACCGCCGCCGGCACCTTGTAGGCGCGCATGGCGCCGCCGTGACGGGCCAGCACGGCGATCGCCTTGGCGGTATCCAGGGAACTGCCACCCCCCAGCGCCACCAGGCACTCGTAGTCACCCGCCCGCCAGACGGCCACGCCGGCGGCCACGCTGTCGGTGGTGGGGTCTGGCACGCAGTCGCCGAACAGCCCCACCGGGATACCGGCCGCCACCAGCGGGGCCAGCAGGCGCTCGCAAAAACCCTGCTGCACCATGAAGGGATCGGTCACCAGCAGGGGCCGGCGATAGCCCAGCTCCGCCAGTACCGACAGCAGCTCGCCGCTGGCTCCGGCGCCAACGCGCAGGATGCGCGGCAGGGTAATGTAGGCACTCATTCTGGCGGCGCGCCTCAGTGGTTGATGGCAATCAGGTGTACTTCAAATACCAGGGCGCTGTTGGGCGGAATGGAAGCTCCGGCGCCCCGTTCACCATAGGCCAGTTCCGGCGGACAGGCAATGCGCCACTGGTCGCCCACCGACATCAATTGCAGGGCCTCGGTCCAGCCGGCAATCACCTGGTGCACGCCAAACTCGGCGGGTTCGCCGCGCTCCACCGAGCTGTCGAACACGGTGCCATCGACGAAGGTGCCGTGGTAGTGCACCACCACGTTGTCGCGGGGGCCGGGGGAGGCCCCGCCGGCCCCCGCTTCCAGCACCTCGTACTGCAGGCCGCTGGCGGTGGTCGATACGCCGTCCCGGGCAGCGTTGGCCTGCAGGAACTGCCCGGCCAGGGCGCTGCGCTTGGCCGCACGCTCCGCCGCCTGAGCCTTCTGCCTGTCCTGAATAGCCTGGTAGCTGGGGTTGAGCTCGGCGTCGGAGAACTGGGCCCGCTGCTGCTGGTACCAGCGCTGCATGCCGGCCATCACCGCCGCGATGTCCATGCCCTCGAAATGGTTGCGGCGCAACTGCTCGCCAAATTGCAGGCCAAAGCCATAGCTGACTTTCTGTTCGTCGGTGGTGAGTTCCACCTCGGGCTGTAGGGACATGAGCGCGTTCCGTTGTTCTGCCGGGTAAAGGAAGCCCGCCACCATACCACATCCGGGATGCCGGCACGGCGGCGCCCGGTCGCTGAACACCGGCTTGCGCGACCCTTCGGCCAGCTCCCGGATCGACAGGGGAAGGTCCGGATTAGTCGTCCAGAGACTCCCGAATAACAGCGCCGTTACCGGCATCGAGCTTCAGGTCGACTCTAACCCCGGCGCTATTGGTAGCCTCCGCCTCCCAATAGCCATCGTCAAATTCAAGATCGTGAATATTGCTGTAGCCGGCAAGGCGCAGGGCGTCGCGGACCTGTTCCGCGGTCAATATACTGGCGCCGGCATCGCTGGTGTAGGCCCCCGCCCCATCGGAAACCTCTGCCAGCACTTCCAGGGTCACCGGATGCAGTATCAGCTCAACCTCAAAACCGGCCAGATTGCGGGCTTCAGCCTCCCAGAAGCCCTGGTCCAACTCGACTTCCCGAATACGGCTGTAACCGAGTGAGCGCAGGTGCTCGATCACTCCACGCACATGGGTGATGCTGTCGGCGGTGTCGGTATTGCCAACTTCGATAACACGGTTGTCGGTGTCGAGCAGGAGCGCCACACGGGCGCCGGCGGCCGTAGTGGCCTCGGCGGTCCACAGGCCGTAGCGCAGCTCCAGATCGTAAATGGCCACGTAGCCGTCGACCGCCAGGGCGTCCAGGGCCTCGGTGGCATTGTTCGCCGCAAAGGTGGGCGCAGCCAGTGCAGAGGCGCCAAGACTGCCGGCGATGAGTGCAGTGTTCAGTTTTCTGGTGAAATGTTTCATGATCCAGCTCTCCATATGGGTCTAAGGATTTGAAGCGTGTGAAACGCTATGCCGCGCATTGTGAGGCGAGCCGCCTAAACGTGTTCTGAAATCACTGTTCATGTTTTGTTTAAACTGGGATGCACACTATCGCGCCATGAAAACAGACCGCTTGCAAGTCCTTCCTACCTGGGTTGCAGCCCTTGCGCTGGTGGTCGGGGCCGTGTCGGCCGACGACCAGCGCAATGTGCGCGAGGCTGTCTCAAGCGGTCGCTACAAACCACTCACGGAAATCCTGCTGATCGTTGAACAGCAGGTGCCGGGGCGCCTGCTGGAAGTGGAGCTGGTGAATGACCGCCTGTATGGAGCGGTCTACGAGGTGGAAGTGCTCGATGCGAGGCAGCGCAAGCGGGAAGTGCTGGTGGATGCCCGCAGCGGGGCGATAGTTGAACTGGACGAAGCTCCGGTTGTCGGCGGCCTGATGCCGCTGCCGGCACTGCTGCGCCAGCTTGCGGAGCGCTTTCCCGGCTACATTGAAGACGTGGAGCTGGAAAATGGCGGCGGTGGACGCATGGTCTACGAGCTGAAACTGGTACAGGATAACGCCCGGCGCATGGATTTGGTGGTCGATGCAGGCTCTGGCGAGATCGTGGACAGCGTGCCCAATCTGCTGAACGAAATGCAGCATATGCAGAGTCTGCCGGAGATTCTTGAGCGCGCCCTCACCAAGCACCCCGGCGTTGTCCTGGAGGCCGAGCTGGAGCGCCACCGCCACAGCGCTGGCGATCAGGACTGGTACTACGACATTGAAATACGCCTTGAAAACGGCAGTACGCGGGAACTGCACATCGACGCCGCCAGCGGCCAGGTGCTGCGGGAAAAGACTATCGAGTGAGGGTGATGAGTGACGGCGAAGGGCAATGCGCATTCTGGTAGTTGAGGACGACGCCGAACTGGCCGCGGGACTGCGGCAGGTTCTGGCCGAAGCCGGTTTTATAGCCGAGCACACCACCGATGGCGACGAGGCGGTATTTCTCGGGGAAACCGAAGCCTACGCCGCCGCCGTGCTCGACCTCGGCCTGCCGGGACTTGATGGTATTTCCGTGCTGCGCCACTGGCGCGAGCAGGGCTGCCACATGCCGGTGCTGATACTCACTGGCCGCAATCGCTGGAGCGACAAGCTGGCGGGCTTTCAGGCCGGCGCCGACGACTACCTCTGCAAGCCTTTCATGCCCGCGGAGGTGGTACTGCGCCTGCGAGCCATGCTGCGCCGCAGTATGTCGGCGCAGGCACAGGGGGACTCGGTACTGCGGGCGGGCGAGCTGGAATACGACAGTATCGGTCAGCGGGTGGCGCTGGCCGGACGGAATATTCCACTAACGGCCCAGGAGCTGAAAATACTGGCCTTCCTGCTGCACCGCCCCGGGGCCACGGTGAGCCGCACCCAGATCAGCGAGCATGTTTATTCCCGCGACCTCGACCCGGACTCCAATTCAGTGGATGTACTGATTGGCCGGATACGCCGCAAGATCGGCGCGGGTCGCATCGTGACCGTGCGGGGGATCGGCTTTCGCCTGGCCGACCCGGATGCGGCGGACACAGAAACCCCCTGATGGCGGTGCGCACAGGGCTCACCGCCCGCCTGCTCTGGCTGGGCCTGCTGCCGGGACTGCTGATCATGCTTGTCCTGGGCTGGCTGCTCGACTCCAGTATCCGCCAGAGTCTCTACGGCGGTCTTGGCCAGCGCCTGGCTGAGCGGGCCGACCGTATTCAGGCCAGCCTGGAGCAGGACGCCAATGGCCGCTGGCACCACAGCGGCGGTCGCGGCAGCGATGAATTCAGCCAGATTTTTTCAGGCTGGTACTGGCTGTTTCAGTCCGGTGAACAGACACTCTACTCGCGCTCTCTTTGGGACGCGGGCCTTGCCGACAGGGGAGCTGGCGCTCCCGCCGGACTGCTGCGCGCCACAGATCCCCGGGGGATGCCCCTGTTCGGATTGGAGCGCGCTGTCGGCAGTGCAGGTGATAACGGCTTCCTGCGGGTCTACGCCCCCGCCCGGGAGGTCACAGCAGACCTGTCACGCATTCGGCGCGCGCTCGTGCTGGGACTCTCGGCTTTGCTGCTGGGCAACGCACTGATCACCCTGGTACAGGTGCGGGTGGGGCTCCAACCCCTGGTGTTGCTGCGCCAGCGCCTGGCCGCAATACAGGGAGCGGGAACAGCGGAAACCGCGCTCGGCGAGGATTACGGCCCGGACCTCGATCCACTGGCGCGAGAAATCGACGCCCTGCTGGAGCGCAACGCCCGCATGCTCGCCCGCAGCCGGGCTCACGCCGCCAATCTCAGTCACGCCCTCAAAACCCCGTTGGCGCGCCTCAGCGTGGAGGCCGGGCGCAGCGGGAACCTGGCCGCGCCACTGGTACTGGCCCAGGTGAACAGCATCAACGGCCTGATCGAACGCCATTTGAGCCGCAGCACCACGGCAGGCGATAGCGCCCTGCCACAGTCCGTCCCCCTGCGCGAGCTACTCACCCAGATGGTACAGCTGATGCGACAGATCAACAGGGAGCGCGCGCTCGACTGGCAACTGGCGGCAGGTGATGAATGTCACTGGCGCGGCGACCGGGCCGACATGGAAGAAATGCTGGGCAACCTGCTGGATAATGCCGGCAAGTGGGCCGCCACCAGGGTGCGTATCCGCCTGAGCGTGCAGGAGACGGGGGATGTCCCGGCGGAACTGGTGGTCCGCATCGCTGACGATGGTCCCGGCATCGACGATGCCAACCTGCAGGCCGCCGGCCAGCGCGGTCGCCGGTTTGACGAGAGCACGCCAGGTAGTGGCCTAGGCCTGTCCATTGTGGCCGAAATCGCCCACACCTGGGGTGGCAGGCTGGGCCTGGCGCGCAATGCCGGGCTGGGGGGGCTGGAAGCGAGCCTGGTCCTGCCAGTGGCGCTTCCCTCGAAAAAGTGATGACCGCGCTTCGCATACCGTGCTATCGCTCCACCCACTGATCCAGCACGGCGGCACCCGACAGGACTGACAATAGCGGTGATTGCGGGTCTGGCCCGCCACCACATGGGGTACCAGGGCCTCACCGCATTCGGGGTGCAGTAATACATGGCCATGCCCGCCCTCCCCGCTATCGGCCACCCCGCCACAGGGTGCGCAAGGCAGCATTTTGCGCAGCACGCTGCATTGTGGCATAAGCTGTCATCTTCAAACTTGAGGATACCATCGCCATGACCCAAGCGACTCTCACCGTGCAACTGTTGCTGACCGGCAATGAAATCATGAGCGGCGACACGGTGGACTCCAATTCCGCCCTGATCGCCCGGCGCCTGGGAGAGCTGGGCATCCCGGTGCTGCGCAAGGTGGCGGTGGGCGACGAGCGCGCCCTGCTCGCGCGGGAGCTGGCGGAGATGATTGCCGGTGCCGACCTGGTCATCGTCAACGGCGGACTCGGCCCCACGGTCGACGATCTGACCGCGCAAGTGCTGGCGACGGTGGCCGGTGTGCCACTGGCGGAGCATCCCGACGCCCTCGCCCATCTTGAGCGCTGGTGCGCCCGCCGCAACCTGCCGCTGAACGCCGCCAATCGCAAGCAGGCCATGCTGCCGGCGGGCTGCACCCTGCTGGAGAACCCGATCGGCAGTGCGGTGGGTTTTGCACTGACGGTGAATGGCTGCCAGGTGCTGTGCACCCCCGGCGTGCCCGGTGAGCTGGCGCGCATGCTGGACGATATCGTGGCCGGCCTGGCGGCGCGCAGCACCCAGGCCGGCGAGCACAGCGTACTGCGCCTGCAGACCTTCGGCCTCGGGGAATCCTCAGCCCAGCAACTGATCGCCGACGCCTGCCCCGACTGGCCGGCGGAGGTGGAGCTGGGCTTTCGCGCCGGCGCGCCGCAGATGGAAATCAAGCTCAGCGTGCACAGCGCCAGCGCCCTAGCCGCCCGCGAGCGCTGCCGCGCCCGGCTGGAGACCCTGTTCGGCGACCACATCATCGGCCAGGGCGACACCCAGCTGGCGGCCGTGGTGCTGGACCTGCTGCGCCAGCGCGGCCAGACCCTGACCACCGCGGAGTCCTGCACCGGCGGCCAGATCGCCAGCATGCTGACCCGCATTGCCGGCTCTTCGGACGCCTTCCACGCCGGTTTTGTCACCTACGCCAACGCCATCAAGAGCGCGGTGCTCGGCGTCAGCCAGGACAGCCTGGCACAGCACGGGGCGGTCAGCGAAACGGTGGTGCGGCAGATGGCCGAGGGCGCGCTGGCGCGCTCCGGCGCCGACTACGCCATCGCCGTCAGCGGCATCGCCGGGCCCGGCGGTGGCAGCCCCGACAAACCGGTGGGCACAGTGTGGCTGGCCTGGGGTGACCGCGAGAATATCGAGGCCCTGCAACTGTACTGGCCGGTGGAACGCAGCCTGTTCCAGACCTTGCTCGCCGCCGCCGGCCTGGACATGATCCGCCGCCGCCTGCTGGGCCTGGACAGCCAGCCGCGCTATTTCGCCCAGCGCCGGGTGCGCTCCACCTGAAACCACGATGGTGACGCCGTCGTCTACCCGACGACTTATTAGTGCTTTTTATGGATAATGAGTGAGTCAAAAAGCAACTGCAATATCTAGCGTCTTGTTGTGATTGCATCATGTCCACAACCACAGTTTCAGGAGCCATCTTGTTGTGACCATTCATCGTCTGCACCTGCGCCCGGCAATATCACCGGGCACCCTCTCATGAGCAATCTTCGGGAACAACGTCACAAGCTGGCAGTGCTGATTGACGCAGACAACGTAAGCCCCAAACTTTGCGAGGCGCTGGTTCAGGAAATTGCCAAATACGGTGTCGCCAGCGTCAAGCGTGCCTATGGTGACTGGACCACACCGCAACTTGGCTCCTGGAAGGACATTCTGCACGAGTATGCCATCAGCCCCATTCAGCAATTCAGCTACACGCGCGGCAAGAACTCCACCGATGCCTCCATGGTCATCGACGCCATGGATCTGCTCTACACCGACAAGTTCGACGGCTTCTGCCTGGTCACCAGCGATTGCGATTTTACACGGCTCGCCACCCGCATCCGTGAAGCGGGACTGGTGGTGTACGGTTTCGGCGAGCACAAAACACCCAGTTCACTACAGGCAGCCTGCGACAAGTTTGTGTTCCTGGAGGCGCTGGTAGCTGACGAAGATGAGCCCCGGAAAAACGGCAATAAACCAAGTGCGGCCAGCAGTAACAAGGCTTCACGACAGAAACTGAATCAGGACGCCAAACTCATCAACATGCTGCGCAGTGCCGTGGACGCAGCCTCCGATGAGATCGGCTGGGCGAATATTTCCGCTATCGGCTCTGTGATCTCGAATCAAAGTTCGTTTGATTCAAGAAACTACGGTTATCGCAAACTCAGCGAGTTGATAGCGGTCACAGAGCTGTTCGATATGGAAAAGCGCAATGTTCGCAACGATGGCTCCTATCAATTGTATATTCGCGACAAACGATTCAAACCCTGAAACCCGCTGGATAATACCGGGAAAGGCCGATCAATAGTCCGGATCACTCGATAGCACAAACCCGGTGCCAGACCAGCGCGTGAAAGCGGGTCACCCCGCCCACGCTGTCCTTGCCACTGAGCACCAGGGTGTGGCCGTCCAGCTCGGCGTGGCGCAGTTGCTCGGAGCCGGAAAAGCTGGGATTGAGGCTCTGGCTGACCGTGTGAATGACATCGCCGTCCACTACCCGGTAGCGCCCGGCATAGTGGAAGTAGCTGGCGTAGGCCTGGGCTTTGAGCTTGCCCGGCAGGGTGCGCGGACTCATGCCCTCGGGCAGCGGCGGCCGCCCGGGGCGGGCGATCGAGGCGCTCATCCAGCCGTCGGTGGTGTACAGCAGCAGGCCCTCGGGGTTTTCGCCAAAGGGGGTGCTCAGCTCCTCGCGGTCGGAGTAGCCGATGGTCCAGGATTCCAGGGTCCAGGTACCGGCCAGATCGTTCGCTTGAATCATGTCTGTTTTTTCTCCAGTTTGGGCTCTCGTTCAGACGCCTGGTCAGATATATCCCGCTTCAGGGTTGCAACTGTTCGATGTGCCAACTGTCGCCGGCCTGCCGGGTGTAGCGGAAGCGGTCGTGCAGGCGATGGGCGCCGCCCTGCCAGAATTCCACCCGCTCCGGGTGGACCCGGTAGCCACCCCAGAAATCCGGCATGGGGATCTCACCACGGCCGAACTTCTCGCCCATGGCCTTCACCTGGGCCTCCAGCAGGGCCCGCCCGGGGATGGGGCGGCTCTGGCGCGAGGCCCAGGCCGCTATCTGGCTCTCCCGCGGGCGGGTGAGAAAATAACGGGCGGACTCGGCGGTGGTCATGCGTCGCGCGCTGCCGCCGACAATGACCTGGCGCTCCAGCGCATTCCAGGGAAACAGCAGGGACACCCGGGGGTTGCCGGTGATATCGCGGGCCTTGTTGCTGGTGAGGTTGGTGTAGAACACAAAGCCCCCGGCCGACAGCCCCTTCATCAGCACGATGCGCTGCCAGGGCAGCCCTGTCTCGTCAATGGTGGACAGCACCATGGCGGTCGGGTCCTTCAGTTCGCTGTTCACCGCCTGCTCCAGCCAGCGTTCGAACTGGCGCACAGGACAGTCGTCGAGCATCTCCCGGGTCAGGCCGTCGGCCAGGTACTCGCGCCGGAACTGTTCATACTCCATGGTGATCTTTCCTTGACTGTGGTTGTCGCCGGTA
>JBKDZQ010000428.1:0-3437 GCA_047971325.1 Parahaliea sp. | reverse complement strand
CAAGGCGGCCGCCAGTGCCCTGACCCGGGTGCCGGCGGTGAATATCCAGTTCGACGGCGCCAATGTGCGCCAATTCAGTGACGCCGATATCTCGGTGGCGGTGGCAATCGAGGGCGGCCTGATCACACCCATCGTGCGCAAGGCCAACCGCAAGGGCCTGGTGGCCATTTCCAACGAAGTCCGCGACCTCGCCACCCGCGCCAAGCTGGGGCGACTGTCCGCCGAGGAATTCCAGGGTGGCACCTTCAGCATTTCAAACCTGGGCATGTTTGGCGTGAAGCAGTTCGACGCCATCATCAACCCGCCCCAGGCTGCCATTGTGGCGGTGGGCGCGGCGGAACAACGGCCGCTGCTGGAGCACGGCGAGTGGCGGGCGGTCTCCGTACTCAGCCTCACCCTGTCCAGTGATCACCGCGTGATCGACGGCGCGGTAGCGGCGCAATTCATGCAGGCGTTACAGGGCTTCCTGGAACAGCCTGGCACCATGCTGGGCTGAGCCGCCATGAAACAGCAATTCGACCTCGTCGTCGTCGGCAGCGGTCCCGGTGGCTACATCGCCGCGGTGCGTGCCGCCCAGCTTGGTTTTCGCACCGCCATCGTGGAAAAAGATCGCCTGGGGGGGGTCTGCCTGAACTGGGGCTGTATTCCCACCAAGGCTTTGTTGCGCGGAGCGGAGCTGGCCAGCAACCTGCGCCACGCCAGCGCCTTCGGCATCCACTGCGACGGTAGCGTGGACCTGGCGCAACTGGTCAGGCACAGCCGCACGGTTTCCGGCAAGCTGTCCGGCGGCATCGGCTACCTGATGAAGAAAAACGGTGTGACGGTGATCGAGGGCAGCGCCCGCCTCACCGGCAAGTGCGCCCTGGCGGTGACCACCGGCAGCGGCGAACTGGCGGTGACGACTGACCATATCGTGCTCGCCACCGGCGCCCACGCCCGCCAATTGCCCACCATCGCCATCGACGGCAAGCTGATCTGGGGCACCCGCGAGGCGATGAC
The DNA here is from genome assembly GCA_047971325.1 of Parahaliea sp. Classification (GTDB taxonomy): domain Bacteria; phylum Pseudomonadota; class Gammaproteobacteria; order Pseudomonadales; family Halieaceae; genus Parahaliea. The sequence goes on along the minus strand of JBKDZQ010000428.1, from coordinate 2,438 downwards.
CCCGGAACAGCTTCCGGCTCGCCTGCTGATCATCGGCGCCGGCGCCATTGGCGCGGAATTCGCCAGCCTCTACAACGATCTCGGCAGCGAGGTCACCCTGGTGGAGGCCCTGCCGCGCATCCTGCCGGTGGAGGACGAGGACAGCTCCGCCTTCGTCCATCGGGAATTCACCCGCCGCGGTATCAAGATACATACCGGGGCCCGGGTGGAGTCCGCCACCGCCGGGACCAGCGAGGTGACGGTATTGTTCCGGCATGCGGACCAGCGCGAGGAAAGCATCACCGTCGATCGTGTCATTCTCGCGGTGGGCGTTGCCGGCAACGTGGAGGGGCTGGGCCTGGAGGCACTGGGTGTCGAGGTGAAACGCGACTTCATCGTCACCGACCCCCACTGCCGCACCAATGTGGTGGGCCTGTACGCCATTGGCGATGTGGCCGGACCGCCCTGGCTGGCGCACAAGGCCAGCCACGAGGCCGTACTGTGCATCGACAGTATTGCCGGCCTCGACGCTCACCCCCTGGATGCGAACAATATCCCCGGCTGCACCTACACCCGGCCACAGGTAGCCAGTGTCGGACTGAGCGAAGCCGCTGCGCGCGCCGCCGGCAGGGCCATCAAGGTGGGCCGCTTTGACCTGTCCGCCAACGGCAAGGCCCTGGCCATCGACGAGGCCAGCGGTTTTGTCAAAACCCTCTTTGACAGCGCTACCGGTGAACTGCTGGGGGCGCACATGGTGGGACCGGAGGTGACCGAACAGATCCAGGGTTTCGCCCTGGCACGCAGCATGGAAGCCACCGAAGCCGACCTCATGCGCACCGTATTCCCCCACCCCACCCTGTCGGAGGCCATGCACGAAGCCGTGCTGGACGCCTATGACCAGGCGCTGAATCACTAGGAATCACACTATGGCAAACCAGCGCCCCATCCACGACGGGCTTTTCACCTGGCCATCCCGGCACCCGCAACTGCTCGGCAGCCGTTGCCGCAATTGCGGCGAGCTGGCCTTTCCCAGCCAACCGGACTGTCGCAACTGCTGTGGCCGCGACACCGAGATCGTCGAGCTGGGCGATCGCGGCACCCTGTGGACCTGGACCGTGCAGAGTTTCATGCCCAAGCAGCCCTATCACAGCGATGAAACCCAGGAGACCTTCCGCCCCTACGGCGTCGGCTACGTTGAAATGCCAGGTGGCATCCGTATCGAGGCGCGACTGAGGGAAAACCGCCCGGAAGAACTCAGCATTGGAATGGACATGACCCTGTGCATCGAGCCTCTTCGCCGCGACGAGGATGGAACCGAAGTCATGGCTTTCAGTTTTCAGCGCGCTGCGGAGGTAAGCTGAGATGGATGTGGCGATCATCGGCATTGGCCTGCACCCCTTTGGCCGCAGTGAGGGCATGACCGGCCTGCAACAGGGGGCGGCCGCGGTGCGCGCGGCGCTCAAGGATGCCGGCATCGAGTGGCCCCAGGTACAGTTTGCCGTGGGCGGTAGCCAGGACTCAGGCAACGCCGACTCCCTGGTCAATGAACTGGGACTGACCGGCATCCAGTTCACCAACGTGTGGAACGGCTGCGCCACCGGTGGCAGCGCCCTGCACTCCGCCTACTCGGCCATTCGCTCCGGCGAGTACGACCTCGGGGTCGCGGTCGGCTTCGACAAACACCCCCGTGGCGCCTTCAACCCGCGCCCCCGCGACTGGGGCCTGGACGACTGGTACGGTGAGATCGGGCTGATGCTGACCACCCAGTTCTTCGCCATGAAGATTCAGCGCTACATGCACGACTACAACATCAGCGATGACACCCTGGTGCGGGTGGCGGAAAAAGCCTTCTACAACGGCTCCCTGAATCCCCAGGCCTGGCGGCAGACCGCCCTGAGCTACGAGGAAATCGCCAGCTCGCCCATGGTCAGCCACCCGCTGCGCAAATACATGTTCTGCAACCCCGCCGAAGGCGGCGCCGCGCTGGTGCTGTGCCGGGCAGACAAGGCGCTGCAGTACTGCAACAAGCCGGTGTACCTGAGGGCCGCGGTGGTACGCACCCGCCACTATGGCAGTTTCGAGGTGTTCAGTCCGGCGCGGGCGCCGGTGCTTGGCGAATCAGCCACCATCACCGCCTCCCGCGATGCCTTCGAGGCGGCCGGCATCGGCCCGCACGATGTGCAGGTGGCCCAGTTGCAGGACACCGAAAGCGGCGCCGAGATCATGCACCTGGCGGAAAACGGTTTCTGCGAACACGGAGAACAGGAGCAGATGCTGCGCGATGGCGTCACCCGTATCGACGGGCGCCTGCCGGTGAACACCGATGGCGGCTGCCTGGCCAATGGCGAACCAGTGGGGGCGTCGGGGCTGCGCCAGGTCTACGAAATCTGCCTGCAATTGCGAGGGCATGCCGGAGCCAGACAGGTTCCCGGCAAGCCTAACGTGGGCTATACCCACGT
>JBKDZQ010000427.1:0-3427 GCA_047971325.1 Parahaliea sp. | reverse complement strand
TGCGCCTGTCCCTGGGCGATCACCTCAAGCTGATTGCCGGCACCCGGGTGACCACCTGGCAGCAGAACGGCTTTGCCTGGAGCGGCCCCTTCGACTACGGGGAAGACGACCAGCTGATTCCCTACGCCGGCCTGCTCTTCGATCTGGATGATTACCACCGTTTGTACCTGAGTTACACCGAGATCTTCAAACCCCAGAATGCGCGCGATGAAAACCGCGACCTGCTCGACCCGCTGGTGGGCAAGGCCGGCGAGTTCGGCATCAAGAGTGCCTGGCTCGATGGCATCCTGGAGTCCACCGTGGCGGTGTTCCTGATTCAGCAGGACAATCTGGCCCAGGATACCGGTATCATGTATCCCGGCACCACCGAGACCATCTACACGCAAGCCGATGGCACGCAGAGCAAGGGTGTCGACGTCGAGGTGGTCGGCAGTATCAGCGAGGACTGGCGCATCAGTGCCAGTTACACCTGGTTCGAGGCCGAGGATGAGGACGGCAGTGATGTGAATACCCAGTCGCCCCGCGAGATGTTCAAGCTGTTCACCACCTACGACCTGAATCCGCAGTTCACTGTCGGCGGCGGTGCCTACTGGCAGGACAAGACCTATGCCGGCAACCTGGAACAGGATGCCTATGCCCTGGTGAACCTGATGGCGCGCTACAATGTGAACGACAACCTGTCCATACAGGCCAATATCGACAACCTTTTCGACGAGGAATACTACAGCCTGCTCAGCGGCGGTGGCGCCCAGTATCGCTATGGCAGGCCGACCGACTATGTGGTTCATGTCAATTACAAGTTCTAACCGGGATGAACCGGTGCGTGCGCCGGCCATCATCGCGCGTATTGCCGCCAGCCTGCTCGGTGGCTATGTCCTGGTATGGGGCGCCAGCAGCCTCGGCATCGTCGCCCTGGTCGCCGCCGGCGTGGACTACGACGAGGCGCGCGCGGCGTGCATGCTGCTGGCCTTCGTGCTGTACCTGGTGGTTTTTCTGTGGGCCTGGAGCGCTCGCAGCCTGTGGCAGGTGTGGTTGCTGCTGGTCGGTGGCGGGGCTACGATGACGGTTCTGGCCATGTTGCTCCAGCACCATCTGGCAGGGGGTTAAGCTTATGTTCGCCAATTTTCGCCAGGCCATGACCTGGGTCCACACCTGGTTCGGACTGGTGCTGGGCTATGTGCTGATGGCCGCCTTTTTCTTCGGCGCGCTGTCGGTCTTCGACCGGGAAATCGACCGCTGGGCCCTGCCCGAGACCCGTTTCGAGCCCCAGCCCATGCCCTCCTACGACACCGTGCTGGCGCCGGTCTATGCCAGGCTGCGGGCGCATCCGCAGGATATGGAGGCCACCGCCCGGCGCGTGCACGGGGAGATTCCCCACCCCGACACCCTGCCGCTGGTGTCCGCCTGGGCCTATACCACCCACCGCGACCCGGTGCTGCGCCTGGGGGGCGAGTTCGCCATTCCCAACAAACCCATCGACGACAGCGACGAGCACCAGCACGTCCACGGCTGGGGCAGTATCGACCCGCGCACCGGCGAATTCCTGTCCGAGGGCAGCCTGAAGGTGGGCAGCGAGTTTTTCTATCCCCTGCACTTCAGCCTGCACGTCGAGAAATGGAGCCTCGGCTACTGGATCGTCGGACTGGCGGCGCTGATGATGCTGGCGGCGCTGGTGAGCGGGGTGGTGATCCACCGCAAGCTGTTCCGGGAGCTGTTCACCTTCCGGCCCGACAAGAGCACCCAGCGCAGCGTGCTGGATCTGCACAACATGACCGGCGTGGTGGCGCTGCCCTTCCATTTCTTTTTCGCCTTCACCGGGCTGGTGATTTTTTCCAACATCTATTTCCCCCTCAACGACACCCTGCTCAAACCCCTGCACGAGCAGCACGAGCGACTGGAGGCCGAGCGCACCGGCCTGCCCCACGACCCCGCCGGCATCCCGGCGCCGCTGGCCTCGGTGGACGCCATGGTGGCGGAGGCCGAGCGCCGCTGGGCGGCCCGCGACATGCCCGGCACCCCAGGCTTCCTGGTGCTGGAACACCTGGGCGACGCCAACGGCTATGTCAGCATCTACCGCGCCGGCAGCGACCGGGTGGCGCTGGTGGGCCAGGGCGTGCACTTCCGGGCCAGCACCGGCGAGCTACTGCGGGAGGATCCGCCACCCACCACCGTGTTCGCGATCGATGAATTCCTCACCGGCCTGCATCTGCAGCACTTCCGCCACTGGCTGCTGCGCTGGCTCTATGTTTTCGGTGGCCTGGTGGGCTGTGTCTGCATCGCCACCGGTTTCATCTTCTTCACCGAGAAGCGCAAGCGGCAACTGGCCGGGCAGTCCAGTACGGCGGTGCGCTGGGTCGACGCGCTGGCGGTCACCGCCGTCACCGGCATGCTGGTGGCGACGGCGGCCATGCTGGTGGCCAACCGCCTGCTGCCGGAGAGCCTGGCGGCGCGGGGCTTCTGGCAGGAGGCGGTGTTCTGGCTGGCCTGGCTGGCGGCGCTGGCCCACGCCGGCCTGCGCAGCGGCGTGGTCAACCGCGGGCTGATCTCGCCGGCCTGGCGGGAGCAGTGCTGGGCCTTTGCCGCACTGGCGGTGTCGGCGGTGCTACTGAACTGGCTGACCACCGGCGACCACCTGTTCAAGACCCTGGCGGCAGCCTACTGGCCGGTGGCGGGCCTCGACCTGGCACTGCTGCTTGGCGTCGGCCTTGCCCTGTGGTCGGCGAAATTGCTGCGCCAGCGGGAGCGCGGCAGGGCCGTCGTCGCCGCCCGGTCGCGGCAGGGGGAACTACCGGCACTGGAGCCTGCCCGTGGCTGACACCGCGACTCTGGCCCTGGCCCTGCTGGCCACCTTCAGCGGCATGGCCTGGCTGGCGCTGGCGAAAACGCCCCACTGGCGCCAGGTGCGCGGCGCCGAGGCCGCGCCGGGCACCGTCCGGGTGTTGCGCGTGGCGGGCAGCCTCGCCCTGCTGCTGTCCCTCGCCCTGTGCCTGTGGGCGGATGTTCCCTCCATGGCGGCGCTGGTGTGGATCATGCTGCTGGCGGTATCGGCGGTGGCGGTGGCCTTCACCTTGAGCTGGCGTCCGCGCTGGCTGCGCCTGTGGTCGCTGCGCCTGGGGTGAACTCCCCGGCAATGGTGCACGGCTGCCCTGGGAGCCGGAGAGCGAACAATGAAGGCCCGCCGGCTCTGCGAGCAGGCCCCGGGGGGGAATGGGACTGACTGTTAACAGCTGAGCAAAACCGCGCATTGGCCGAAGTGCAAACGATTTTCATTTACCCCCATGGCCGCCTTTTCAACAACGTACCCACTAACCCATCTTTAACACCCCCCAGTACTTTCACAGCCTAAAAATGGCCAAATGTGTGTGTAAGTCATTGATTTTTCGTGGTCGGAAGCACAGTTTGCAAAATGTAGTGCCATAATATTATA
>JBKDZQ010000426.1:0-2844 GCA_047971325.1 Parahaliea sp. | reverse complement strand
CTATCGAGAACCCGCGAATCGGAAGCCCGGAGATGCTGGTCAGCGCTGTCGGGATTGACTGGGCGAGGTTGGAAGGACTGCATCGAAGAGCCGTTCCCGGACCGGACGATGGTTTTCGGGTGGTATGGCCACAGCCATAAGGCGAATAGCCGATCAATCCGGCTGTCAGGTGTCACCAGAAGCCACCGGCTCCGGCCGGGAGGGGCTGCGGTGCATCCCGAGCGGGTGCGGGAGAAAGCAATGAGAGAACGAGAACTGCGCTACCGAGGGCGGAGCCCAAATGCGGATGGGCTCAGGGCTGATCGGGAATCACCGGCACGCCGTCGATGCTGGCCTTGGTGAGCAGAATCTCCACCGGCCTGTCGTCTTCCACATGCACGGTCTTGACCATCAGGTAGTCCCACTCCGGTGCCACCCAGACCTCCGACAGGCGCTCGGGGTCGTCGTGCTGGCGCTCGAAATGCAGGGTGTTGATGGGCCCGAGAGCGGTTTCCACCACTTCCTCACCGACGACGTGGAGGGTGGAGTTCTTGATTTTTTTGCCATCGGCGATGGTGATGGCCAGTCCGTCGCGTGGGTCGGGCTCGCGCAGCATCAGCAGGCGCAGGTGTTCCTGCTGGCTGAGCCGGTCCAGGGTGCCCGGCTTGTTGGGCAGTTCGTACCATTCGCCCTTGTACAGGCTGCGTACGGTATCGGCGCCGGGGGTGAAGTGCACCTCGCGCCGCCGGTTGATGAGGCCGGTACCCTGATAGACATAGGAGCGGGGAATCAGTTCTTCCTGCCGGACCTGGAACACCGCCACCTCGTGAAAGCCCGCCACCAGGATCTTGCCACCGTTGGTGAGGGTATAGCTGCCGTCGCCGTCGGTTTTCAGCTCCCGGCGCAGGGTGAGGTGCATGCCCAGGGCACTGGTGTCGTATTCCGCGGTATAGGGCCGCAGAATTTCCGTGGCCTCGGACAGCATGGGGATCAGGGCCAGTGTGGCGACTGCCAGCAGGGTGCGGATATCACCCACGAACCGTCCAGTCGCAGTCCGGTCCGTAGGTGATACCCGTGGCCGGTATTGGCTTGCCATCGAGTAATGCTCCTTGCTCGGTCAGGCACAGCCGCCCCTGGACGAACCAGTGCGCGGCCAGCGGATATATCTTATGTTCTTCAACAATCACCCGCGCCGCCAGGCTGTCGGCGGTGTCGCCGGTCTGTACCGGCACCCTGGCCTGGAGGATGGGTGGACCGCCGTCCAGTTCCTCGGTCACGAAGTGCACCGTCACCCCGGCCTCGGTATCGCCGGCGTCCAGCGCGCGCTGGTGGGTGTTGAGTCCCGGGTATTTTGGCAGCAGAGAGGGGTGAATGTTCAACAGGCGACCGCTAAAAGCGGTAATAAACACGGAACTAAGTATGCGCATGAAGCCGGCGAGGATCACCAGCTCCGCCCCGGCCGCCCGCAGGCGGGCCACCAGGGCCTCGTCGAAGGCCTCGCGGCCGGGGTAGTCGCGGTGGTTGACGACGGCGGTATCGATGCCAGCCTGGCGGGCCCGCGCCAGGCCGGGTGCCTCGGGGTTGTTGCTGAGCACCAGCGCAATGCGCACCGCCAGTGTCCCGCGTTCCACGGCCTCGATGAAGGCCGCCATATTCGAGCCGCGACCGGAAATCAGGATGGCGATGGGCAGGGGTTCGGGCGGGGAGGACCCGGCATTCACGGTGCCACCAGCTCGACACCGCGCTCGCCGCTGGTGATCTGGCCGAGGCGCCAGGCCGCAAGACCGGCGCCGGCGAGGTGGGCCAGGCTGCGGTCGAGATCGGCGGCGGCCACGCACAGCACCATGCCCACCCCGCAGTTGAAGGTGCGGTACATTTCACGGGTGTCGACGTTGCCCTGGGCCTGCAGCCAGCGGAACAGCTCCGGCCACTGCCAGCTGGCGGTGTCGATATGGGCCCGGCAGTGCTCGGGCAGCACCCGCGGCAGGTTCTCCAGCAGGCCGCCGCCGGTGATGTGGGACAGGGCTTTCACTGGCACCTGGCGGAACAGTTCCAGCAGGGGTTTGACGTAGATCGTGGTGGGTTCCAGCAGCGCCTGGCCGAGGGTGGTGTCGCCCAGGGGCTGGGCCAGGTTGGCGCCGCTGACTTCCAGAATCTTGCGGATCAGCGAGTAGCCGTTGGAGTGGGGGCCGGAGCTGGCGATGCCCACCAGCACGTCACCCGGGGTCACGCTGCTGCCGTCGATGATGTCATCCTTTTCCACCACGCCCACGCAGAAACCCGCCAGGTCGTAGTCCTCGCCCGTGTACATGCCGGGCATTTCGGCGGTCTCGCCGCCCACCAGAGCGCAGCCCGCCAGCTCGCAGCCCCGGCCGATGCCGGTGACCACGTCCACCGCGGTGTCCACATTGAGGGCGCCGGTGGCGTAGTAATCGAGGAACAACAGGGGTTCCGCGCCAGCCACCACCAGATCGTTGACGCACATGGCTACCAGGTCGATGCCGATGGTGTCGTGAACGCCCAGGTCCATCGCCAGGCGCAGCTTGGTGCCGACCCCGTCGGTGCCGGATACCAGCACCGGCTGGCGGTAGCCGGCGGGCAGCTCGCAGAGGGCCCCGAAACCGCCCAGGCCGCCGAGGACCTCGGGCCGGGCCGTGCGCCGGGAAACGCTCTTGATGCGCTCGACCAGGGCTTTGCCGGCGTCGATATTCACGCCCGCTACCTGATATATGAGTGAGGGGGTGCCCTTGTTTGTACTCATGGCCTGGGAGTCCGGTAGTCGGGGTGGAGTATGAAAAGGGCCGCTATTCTATCGGTAAAGACTTTTCCTTACACCCCGCAGGGGCAAATGTTCGCACAACAACA
>JBKDZQ010000425.1:0-4435 GCA_047971325.1 Parahaliea sp. | reverse complement strand
TCCGCACCCAGTGCGGATTATCGCGCACGCATGTTTCCGCGCCTGGGCGTTGAAGGTATGCCCTGGACCGGCCACCCGCAGGAGTCCAGTATCACCCGTGTGATTGATCCCGAATCCGCGGAGGAAATCACTGCTCCGGGCATCGCCGGGGAACTCTGTATCACAGGACCGACTGTGTTTGACGGCTACCTCGGGCACGATGGCGAAGGCGTATTCACCAAGGATGGTCTGTTTCGCACCGGTGATCTGGTGGAGATATGTGGTGAAACGCCGCACTACTACCGTATCGTCTGCCGCTGCAAGGACATCATCAACCGAGGTGGCATGAAGATATCCCCCAGCGACATTGATACGGTTCTGGAAGGCTATCCAGGCCTTGCCGAGGCAGCGGTCTGCGCCTATGCCGATGCCCGGCTGGGGGAAAAGATCTGTGCCTGCGTCGTGCCGGCGACGGGTAGTGAAGCTCCCTCGCTGGAAGTGCTATGCGCCTGGTTGACCGAGCGCGGTCTCGCCAAGTTCATATTACCGGAACGTCTAGAAGTTATGTACACCCTACCGCGCAACCCGGTCTGCAAGGTCGTGCGCAAGGACCTGCAGGCAGCCATCGAGCAACGAACCCCTATCTGATCCACCTGACTCGGTCGGCTAACCACCAGGTAACATTAACTATGCAAAAAGCCATGATTTACGACGCCATACGCAGCCCGCGAGGTCGCGCCCGGGAAAGCGGAGCACTGCATTCGCTGACGCCGCAGGCGCTGTTGGCACAACTCTACGACGCGCTGGTATCTCGCACCGGCCTGCAACCGCCCCAAGTGGACGATGTCATTCTGGGCTGTGCCACCCAATACGGCGAACAGGCCGGCAACATCGCCAGAAATTCCACCCTCTACGCCGGCTGGCCCGATAGCATACCGGGCATGACCATCAATCGCTATTGCTCCTCTGGCATCGATAGCGTAGCCCTCGCGGCGCTCAAGGTGACCGGTGGAATGGCCTCCACTGTCATTGGCGGCGGAGTGGAGATGATGTCGAGGGTACCCATGCTCGCCGACGGGGCAAGGGTGTTCGCGGACCCTGATTTTGCCGCCCGCTGCCGGACATTGATGATGGGCAACGGCGCGGATCTGATTGCCAGCCTGCACAAGGTTACCCGCGACCAGGCGGACGCCGTTGCACTTTCCAGCCAGCAACGCGCAGCCCGGGCCCGCGAGGCTGGCTATTTCACATCGCTTGTCGGCATCGGGAGTGAGGATGGCAAGCGTTGCGAAAACGACGAGTGCATCCGCCCCGATACCACCCTGGAAAGCCTCGCGGCGATGGCACCGGTTTTCGCCCAGGCAGGCGCCGCCGGCATTGATGAGTACCAGCTCCAATACCACCCGCAACTGCCATCCATCAACCACATCCACACTGCCGGCAACTCACCAGCCACCGCCGATGGTGCGGCACTGGTGCTGGTGGCGGCGGAAGGTGCGCTGGACGCGCAACCGCGGGCACGCATTGTCGCCAGCAATACCGTGGCGGCCGACCCTACCCTGGTGCTCTCAGGTTGTGTGGAGGCTGCACGTGCCTTACTCTCTGCACAGGGGATGACCGCGGCCGATATCGATCTGTTTGAAATTCACGAGGCATTCGCGGCGACCGTGGTCATGGCCATGCAAGAACTGGATATAACGGCAGACAAACTCAATGTTAATGGGGGCGTGATCGCACTTGGCCATCCGATGGGTGCTACCGGTGCGATGATGCTCGGCACCCTGCTGGATGAACTGGAGCGACGCAATCTGCAGTGGGGGCTCGTGTCGGCAGCCGGTGCTGCCGGCAGCGGTAGCGCCATGTTAATAGAACGTCTGGCATGAGCGGGCTCTTTTGCGCCCGGTAGACGCAGCTTCCCTCGTCATTGTGCGCAAGCGTCGCGAGGTGCTGATGGGTTTGCGCAGTTCGCGCCATGTCTTCGTGCCGAAGCTGTATGTCTTCCCGGGCGGGCGGGTGGACCCCGGGGATGCACGAGTGCCGGCGCCCTTTGCCCTGCAAGGACAGACGCAGGAGCGCCTTTGCCACCGCGTGACGCCGGCCCGTGGCCGGGCCATTGCCATGGCCGCGGTTCGCGAAACCTTCGAGGAAACCGGCCTGCAACTCGGTCGGGAAATTTCCCGGCCCCTGCGCACCCGCTCGCTGGCCTGGCAGCCTTTCTACCACCTGTGCATGGCGCCGGCGCTGGATCGCATGCATTATTTCGCTCGCGCTGTCACCCCGCCCAATAATGTGCGCCGCTTCGACGCCCGCTTTTTCCTCGCCGACGCCGGCGACTGCCGGGGCGAACTGCGCGGCAACGGCGAACTGGAAGACCTGCACTGGGTGTCCTTCGACGAAACAGCCCGGCTACCCATGCTGGACATCACCCGCCTGGTGCTATCGCTGGTACAAAATGCCTTCGGTCACCCGGTGGCGGTGGACATACCGCGGCAAGTGCGCGAGCGCGAACTGGTGGAGCAGTACCACCTCAAGCCGGCACAACCCGCAAACCCCAGCGGTTGAGCTTACCCAGGTCGCGACCGGCCAGATCCACCACCTGCAACTGCCAGTTGCCCGCTATCGCTTCGCCGGCAAGCCCCGCCAGTGCCGGCGCGCTGGCGGCATCGTAGGTGGTGAGAATGTTGTCCGCTCCCCAGCCGCTGCGATCGTGCAGTACAACCCGGGTACCGGAGGGGCTGCGCAGCGTCACCCGCAAATCGCCGATATAGCTGTGGGTGATGTCCACGGTCACCTGCACCGAGCCGACCGTGCCGGCGGCGGCCAGTTCGACGCTGTCGCTCACCCCGGCGGGATCGTTGTCGGGGATCTGCAGGCCGGGTTCGCGGTCGGCGCGGCAGGGGTCGGCACCGGCGAGTATCAGCTCCAGCCGCCAGGATTCCAGCACGCCGACATCGATCGCCGCGCGGTCGATCACGGTGAGCACCCAGTCCCCGGCCACGGCAATACCGGCGAGCTGCGACAGCGCCGGCGTGTTGGCGGGCGTGTAGGTGAAACGCAGGTCATCACCGCTGCCGCCGCTGCGGTTGTGCAGCATGACATGGCGCTGGTCGGGCGTCGTCAGCACCACGCGCAGGTCCCCGACATAGGTGTGGGCAATGGCGACCGCAACCCGCAGCGCTTCCAGGCGCCCCTGTCTGGCCACCGCCAGTGTGTGCTGCTCACGCCCTGCGCGGCATTGTCCGGTATGGGCAGATGGGGCGCCGCCTCCAGGGTGACGATCATTTCTTCACCCTGTTCACCGCCGTCTTCCCCGGGCGCGCCAAAATGTCCCAGCAGCACCAGCGCGCAGTCCTGGGGGCCCTGGGGCACATTCGATGCGACCACCTGCACGGTCCACTCGCCGGGCATCGGCGCGCCGACCTCGATCACCTCCACATTGTTCACGTTGTCCAGGCTGAGCGTGGCCCCGGGAGCATTTCAAGCATGGCGCGTGCCGTCAGGCGCGGTCAACAGCAGGTTCAGGTTGTTGACCAGGTAGGGGCCCGGAAAATCGCTGTAGGCCATTACCACTCGCAGGGGCACCTGGCGCGAGGCCACGCTGAGGATTTCCTCGTGGACCTCACCCGTGTTCAGGCCGTCGGCAATATCCAAGTAGCGCGCGGTGGCGGGGGCCTGGGGCGCCAGGATATTGTCCAGATGCACCCGCCCGTAGCCCTGATGGTGGTCGGCTACGCCGTCACCGCCGACGATGGGCAGGCGCTGCGCACCCGCTATCAGACTGGCCTTCAACAGTGCGGCGGAGGGCCGGGCAAGCTGTTTCCGGCTGCGCAGATATTCGCGGATCAGCGCCACCGCGCCGGCGGTCAATGGCGTGGCCATGCTGGTGCCACCCATGTGGAAGTACATCCTGCTGGGGCCAAAGCCGGCCCAGGCCTGGTTATTGGCGGCGATCAGCGTGGCGCGGGTGGACAGGATGTAGGTGCCCGGTGCCACCACATCTGGCTTGATGCGGCCGTCGGCGGTGGGGCCGCGACTGCTGAAGGCGGCCACCTGTTCCGGGTTGTTGGCCATGGGATCGGCGGCATGGGGGGCAACCGGATAGTCCTGCGGCCACCAGCCGCCGTAGGTGTTGGCATTGAATGCCGGGCGCAGGTTTTCGCTGGCACCCACGCTGATGCAGTTCTTGGCGGTGGCGGGAGCACTCACCGAGGTCAGGTTGATGCTACCATCGCCATCGGCGTCGGAGCCATCGTTGCCGTTGGCAAACAGCACGCAGAAATCCCGGTTTGCCCAGACAAACTCGTCGAGCTGCTCGCACTGCTCGTCGTAGGCCCCCGGCTCACCGCCGCCCCAGGAGTTGGTGTGAATCCTGGCGCCGAGGTCATAGGCCGCGCTGAACAGGGTTTTCAGGTCGAGGGGAATGCCGGTGAGCAGGTAGCGCCCGTAGCGCTGTTCA
>JBKDZQ010000424.1:0-5015 GCA_047971325.1 Parahaliea sp. | reverse complement strand
GGCGTAGCCCAGCCAGTGCCAGCGTCGGTGCAGGCCATTGCGAATGTAGTACATGGGTCCGCCACTGTAATTGCCATCGGTGTCGGTCTCGCGAAAGCGCACGGCGCACACCGCCTCGGCGTACTTGGTGGCCATACCCACCAGGGCGGTCATCCACATCCAGAACAGGGCGCCCGGCCCGCCCAGGGCGATGGCGGTGGCGACGCCGGCGATGTTGCCGGTGCCAATGGTGGCTGACAGTGAGGTCATCAGCGCGGCGAAGGGTGAAATGTCACCATCGCCCCTGCCCTTGCGGCCGCGCAGCAGCAAGCGCAGGGCGGTGGGAATTTTGCGCACAGTGGCAAAGCGCAGGCCCAGGCTCAGGTACAGCCCGGTACCCAGCAGCAGCACCAACATCACCGGCCCCCACGCAAATGTGTTTACCGTGGTGATGATATCCCTCATGCCCTGCTTCCCGATCCCCGTTATCGTGCCGGTCAGTCTAGCAGAGCGCGCTCAGAGACAGGAGTCGCGCTGTGCCATCAGGCCGAAAATTCCACCGGTGTGGACAAAGACAATGTCGCGACAGCCGGAAAAGCGACCGGCCTCCAGTTCCCGGAGCAGGCCGTAGAAGGCCTTGCCGGTATACACCGGGTCGAGCACGATCCCCTCCATCCGCGCCAGCTCGCGGATCAGCTGGAAAATCTCTGGCCCGGCCCGGGCGTAGCCCTCGCCCACATAGCCGTCCAGCACCCGCGGCGTGACCTCCACCGCCGGCATTGCCCGATAGCGGCGCTGCCAGTCGGCGACATCCTCGCCCACCTTGCTCACGAAATACTGTTCGTCGTCGCAGACATTGACCCCCCACACCGTCAGCGGCAAGCGGTGCAGGGCAGCCCCCAGCGTCAGTCCGGCCTGGGTGCCACCGGAACCGGTGGCCGCGACCACATGGGCGACGTCGATGTCGGCCGCCGCCAGGTCGGCACCGAGCTCCTGCGCCGCCGCGACATAACCCCATGCGCCGAGGCCATCGCTGCCGCCGGTGGGAATGACCAGCGCCTTGCGACCCTGGCGGGCACAGGAGGACTGTACCGAGGCCAACAGTTCCGGCAGTTCACGGTGGTAGCGCTCGGCCGGGTAACAGTCGACGGAGGCGCCGGCCAGCAGATCGAGAAAATAGTTGCCGTCGGCCACGGCCGGCCGCTCCCCGCGCAGGATCAGATGCACCGCCAGTCCCGCCTGGGCACCCACCAGCGCAGTGGCGCGACAGTGGTTGCTCTGCACACCACCGCAGGTAACCAGGGTGTCGCAGCCCTCGTCGATGGCGTGGGCCAGGATGAATTCCAGCTTGCGCACCTTGTTGCCGCTGAGCAGGCAGCCGGAGAGATCGTCGCGCTTGATCCACAGCCGGTGTTCCCCACCCCAGGCCGCACTGGCCCGGGACAGGTATTGCAGGGGGGTCGGCCGGCGGGCCAACTCGACCCGCCGCGGATAGGTGACGGCCATCAGCCGATGGACTTGAGGGTCCCCTTGGGCAGCACCGCGTGAATGTGGATGCGCTGGAACTTCATATCCACCTTGTCGGCCACGTTCAGCACCAGGTAGTTGTCATCCAGGGCGCTGATCCTGCCAAGAATACCGGAAGTGGTCACCACCTCGTCACCCTTGGCCAGGGCCGCCACCATCTCGGTGTGCTCCTTCTGGCGCTTGCGCTGGGGGCGAATGGCAATAAAGTAGAACAGTGCGAACAGGCCAACCAGAAACACAATCTGGAACAGCTCCCCGCCCTGGGGGGCGGAGGCGCCACTGTCCTGGGCGTGGGCACTGGCGATAAACAGGCTCATAGGAATTTCCTTGCAATGGGATGAGGATGGGGACGCGGGCGGCCGGAAACGTCAGGTGGCGCTAATGTACCTGTTTGCCCGCAGGGGGGCAATGCGAGGGGTGGCACACGCGCGAAACGGTGGGACGGGTGGGCGGCGCCCCAGCCGCACCTTGTATTATGGTGCGCATTGGAAGCCAGCGCTGCCGTCAGGGTCTGGTAGGCCAGCGCGCAGATTTGAGCGTCCGCCTTTAATTCCCGCAACCCATATGCTAACCTCGGGTGGCATTTTGCGCTGAAGTGTCACGCGTTTCGTACCGGGGACATGAAAAGACTCTACGCCTGCCTGTTCATCCTGTTGTTGACCGTGGTCCAGACCGTGTCGGCAGTTGGTGACGCAGTGGTAATTCATAGCGACGACAACAGCTTCTCTGGCCTGGTACTGGACCACCTGGCCGACGAGTGGTTTGTGGACCATGCGCAGGTCGACGGTAACGACGATACTACCCTGTCGCCCAACGACCACTCCTGCCACTGTCACGGCACCCACTTTTCCCTGCCCCAGCACGCCACCGATCATCAACCCCTGGCGGTTCATTTCCAGCCTTGCACCTCCTATCTCGCCCGTCGCCCCGCTGGACACCGAACCCCCCTGCTCAGCCCCCCCAGAAGCTGAACCCTGCCTTCAGCCGCCCGGACGCGGTCGCCGGTATTAACCCAATGATTGCAGGAATACCCAATGTACGAACAGATATCCGGATGGCGCCGCCATTGCGCGCCACCACTGTTAGCACTGTCGCTGACCCTGAGTCCCGGACTGCCGGCGATGGCCGCCGGAAACAGCCCCAGCCCTCTCGCACCCGGGGGCGGCAGAGCACTGCAGAGCCAGATTGAAACCCTCTCCCTGGCCGATGCCCTCGCCCTCGCACTGGACAATAACCCCGGCCTGAAAATCTTCGCGCCACAACGCCTGACGCTGGAGGGCCAACGCCTGATCGCCGACCAGACACCACCGCTGGTGATCGGTATCGAGGCTGAGAATATTTTCGGCAGTGGCAACTACAACGACGCTGGCGCCGCCGAGCTCACTGTCGCCCTGTCCTCGGTAGTGGAACTGGGCGGCCAGCGTAAAGCCCGTGCAGAAGTGGCCAACCGTCGCATCGAGCAACTCAATGTGCGCCAGCACAGCGAAACCCTCAGCTTTCTCGGCGAAGTGACTCGGCAGTTTGTGGTGACGCTGGCACTGCAGAACAAGCGCGAGTTGGCACAGGAAGCGCAGCAGCTGGCCGCGGCTCTGCGCGATGTGGTGAGACGTCGCACCGAGAGCGGCGCCAGCCCGCAAGCTGAACTGCTGCGCTCGAGGGCGCAATGGCAGGAGAGCAAGCTGGCCGCCCGGCAAGTAGAGGCGCTGTACCGTTCGGAACTGGCCTCCCTGCGGACATTGATCGGCATGCCCGACCAGCGGATCAGCCACCTCGCCGGCAATTTGCTGGCAACCCGGCCGCAACAGGACTTCGACCGCCTGTGGGCAATGGCACGGGACAACCCCCAGATACAATTGTTCACCCAAGTGGGCCATCTGCGCGACGCCGAGCTGGCGTTGGTACACAGCCGTGCTCGCGGACAGATCGAGTGGTCTCTGGGCGCCCGCTACTTCAATGACAGTGACGACGCCGCCCTGCTGGCCCGATTCTCCATGCCCCTGCTCAGCGCCCACCGCAACCGGGGAGACGAGCAGGCGGCCCGCGCCGCGCGCGAGGAAGTCCGCTGGCAGCGCGAGGCGGCCCTTCTCGAACTGCGCGCGCGCCTGTACACGGCCTGGAGCGAGTTTGATCAGGCACGCTACGCGGTACAGATACTGAGCGAAGAAGTCATTCCCACCCTGCGGGAAGCCTTGTCGCAAACCGCCGCCGGCTACGAGCACGGCGCCTATTCCTATGTCGACTGGCAGTCGGCACGACGCGAGCTGCTGGACGCCAAGTCCCGGTTGATCGACGCCGCAACCAACGCGCTGCTGAGCCAATCCTTTATCGAACAACTGAGCGGACAGAGCCTGGCCGCTCCGGCGGTGACCGCGGCGACAGCCCCGACCGAGAAGGAGAATTCACAGTGATGAACGCCATCCCCAGCCTTGTCCTTTGCCTGGTCGCGCTGGCCCTGCCCCACAGCGCGATTCCCGCCGAGAATGACCGCGCTCACGGCAGCCAGAAGAAAGGCCACCAGAAAACCCATATTAGCGCCAATGCCGCGAGCGAAGCCGGTGTCGCGGTCAGCCTCGCCGGCCCCATGGCGATCGAACAGACCCTGCGCGTCTACGGTCGGCTGGCCCCCCATCCCGACCGCATCGCCCGCATCAGCGCGCGCTTTTCCGGCCTGGTACAGGCGGTGGCCGCCAGCCCTGGCGACAAGGTGAAAGCCAATGCCATTCTGGCCACCATTGAGTCCAACCAGAGCCTCAACCCCTATTCACTGCGTACACCGATCGGCGGCACCGTGGTGGAGCGCAACACCAGCCTGGGCGAATATGCCGGCAGCAATCCCCTGTTCACCATAGCCAACCTCGACATCATTCGAGCCCAATTGCGTATTTTCCCTTCCCAGCTCGATGGCATAGCCCAAGGCCAGCACCTGCATCTGCAAGTCGGCGAGCAGGATCTGGAATCCAGCATTCGCTACCTGCTTCCCGCAACGGACAATCAGCCCTACGTTCACGCGGTCGCCGATATCGACAACGGCAATGGCCGGCTGGTACCTGGACAACTGGTGGAGGCGACGGTACTCATCAACCGCAAGGATGTGGCGCTGGCGGTTCCGCTCACTGCGCTGCAGGAACTCGACGGTGAAGAGGTGGTGTTTGTTCGCGAGGGAGAAGACTACGAAGCGCGCCCGGTCAGCATCGGGCAACGCGACAGCCACAGTGTGGAAATCCTGTCCGGCATTGAGGCTGGCGAGGAAGTGGTCACCCGCAACAGTTACCTGATCAAAGCCGACCTGGAGAAATCCAGCGCCAGCCACTCCCACTAGCGGGAGGACATCGCAATGATTGAAGCCATTGTGCGCCTCTCGGTGGAGCGGCGTTACCTCATCCTGTCACTCGCTTTACTGGTGATTGCCGCCGGGGTGTGGAGCTTCCAGCGCCTGCCCATCGATGCTGTGCCCGACATTACCAACGTACAGGTACAGATCAACACAGAGGCTGCCGGCTACTCACCAC
>JBKDZQ010000423.1:0-3385 GCA_047971325.1 Parahaliea sp. | reverse complement strand
TCGGGACACCTGCCCGTTGGCCGCTGTCGACCTCGGCCTTCTTGACCCAGTCGTTCAGCGTCTGCGGCGTGCAGCCGATCTTCGCTGCAATCGACATCACCGCCTGCCACCGCGATGGATACCGTCTTAGGAGCGCAAGTGCTCGCTTGGTCTGCAGATGCTACCATGGCCACCAGCGTCGGCGCTTGGGCGGCGCGGCCAGCAGAGCGGTAGCCTGTTGTTTCCACGCGTCACGATCGGCCCGAACCTCATCAAGCGCCTCGCGTTCTCGGATCAGCATGGCTTCCATCGCCTCGATCTTTGCCTGTAATTCTGGGCCAGTATCGTGGAGTCTCATATCGTCCACTTTGGTGTTGCGTGAGACGGTATCTGAGGGCAGACGGGGAAATACCCGATGCAGCTCTGCTGGATCGATGGAATATTGACCACCGCGTCCCCTATCTGATGAAATTAGCCCTTTGGCGATTGCCCTCTGAATGGTGGTCTTGCTCTTTCCGGTTGCTTTCGCGGCTCTTCCGAGGGTGTAGCGCATGGGGTCTCGCATCGTTTTATTGAGACCGTTTCAAGGGTCTCGTCTGAGACTCCACGTTGTGCAAATCATAGGCGGCGCGGGCAAGGCCGCGCTCGTTGCGGGGATAGAGCTTACCTCCGACTTCGAGCGTGCGCCCCGCCCGGTCTTTCCATGCCTCGCGCGCGGAGTCGGTGAGACTGTCCCACCATGTCCGCGCCGGATCAGTCTGCGGATCGTCCTCGATCATTGGCGGTGCATCGGCCGTATCCTGCTTTTTGCGCCTGGACGAACTGTGGCGTTCGTTCTCGGCTACAGTCTCAGTGGCTTCGTGCGGGTCTTTCCATTTCCAGTCGAAACGCACGGCGGCGACCGATCGGCCCGACTTCACCGGGGTCATTTTGACCCGCACTGTGCCGAAGTCGTTGATCGCATCAACGGCGGGATCGAGGACACGCTGCCGGAAGTTATTCCACCGATCATAGGCCCGCTTGTCTCCGGCCCCTAGCAGGCCCCGCAGGTTGTCGAGGCTCCATTGCGCATAGGGTTCGCGTTGGCGCTTGCGGTCGGCAAGTAGCGCATAGAGGCGGCGGGCATGGGGCGGCAGACGATGTGCCGCCGTGGTCTCGATCTTCACGAAGTTGCCGGGACTGCGCAGGGCGTGGACGCCTGCAGGCGGAATCAGGATGCGCGCCTTCGATCCGCCTTCGGTTATGTGCCACTCGGCCACCAGCACCGCCCCCCACTCATCGCCCCGGTGCTGGCCTGACAGCTTGAGGCCTGTCATGCGCTCAAGGCACTCGCGGAGCCAGACATTATCCTGGCGGGCTTCCGGGCCGCGCAGGCGTGTCGTCGGGATCGTGAGCCAGACCGCGTTTGGCACATTGGCAGGGGTTCGATCCTCATCGAGGACGGCGGCAATTTCCCACAACGCCGAGATCATGGCCGGGGTGAGCGGCTTTTCGGCGCGAAGGGCAAGGGCGGCGGAGGATACGGTGATTTGCTCCATGAGCTACATACTCTAAACTTCAAAGTAGTTCGTCAATATGTAGTCGAACCCCTCCGGCGTGTAGTCTCATACCCTCCGGCGTGTAGTCTTTTGCCCTCCGGCGTGTAGTCTTTTGGCTCACAGTGTCAGTGTCCAGTGTCAGGGGAAGGAACTGACACTGACACTGACACTGGACACTGACGGGACACGCAATGGAAAAATGCCGGACGAGAAATGCCGCGCTCTAGGCACGAGGTCAGGTGCAGCCGGTCGGCAAGGGCTGGGAACCACTCACGGCCCCGCTCATGCCCGTCAGGCTGTTTCAGGTCATCCCAGTCCATGCCGAAGCAATACGCCGCCTCCAGGATCCGCTCTGCGCCTCTGCGGAATGCTGAAATCAGCTTCCAGGGATCCGGGATGTCCGGAGCTGCATGCTCAACCCATTCCTCGTCGATCGCGCCGGCGGGTGGTTCATAGCCGCGCGGGTCCTCCCTGTGGCGGCTGATTTCGCCCCTGAGCAGCAGGTAGCCGCGCAGCACGTCCGTATCTCACAGGACAGCTCAACGGCCTGTAGCGCGTCTCTGAGGCTCTCTGCGGGCCTCTGGACGGCCTCACGGGCCTTGTCCATCACCGCGCCATAGGTTTCCGGCGACAGGTGCTGGCGCTGCGTCAGCTCCTTCCGGGTGCCGCGGACGATCTCGCGGTCCAGATGCACTTGGCACCATTCGGCCCAGGAGGTCTGCAGGGCGGCATATTCGTTCCGCTCGCCCGTGGCCGCCTTTACCTCACCCAAGAGCCTTGTTGGTGGATATCACCGGCTTGCCCCGGCTTTCCCGCACGGGGGAGCCCGAACCGGAGGGCCGGGATGTCACGCCTGCTTGCGCGGCCTGCATTTGCCTTGGCCTTATTTGAGGCCCTATTCAGCCGCAAACAGCGTGGGAACCGCCGACACATCCACCTCGCGGGATGCGTGCCAGGCATCATAGGCCCCCTGCATCCTGATCCAGACCAGCGGCGCGTTCCCGAACAGCTTGGCGAGACGTACGGCAACCTCAGCGCTGACGGGCTTCCGTTCGGCCAGGATGTCATGCAGATGCTGGCGGGAGATGCCGAGCATCCGCGCAATCTCGGCCTTGGATTTCGTGGTTGCGGGGATCACCTCCTCACGGAGCAGTTCGCCCGGATGCGTCGGGCAGCGGTCAGGGTTGCGGCTCATCCTCGCGCCTCCTAGTGATATTGCTCGTAGTCCAGCACATAGGCGTCGCCGTCGCGGAACTCGAAGGTAATGCACCACGGGCCATTCACATGGACCGTGTAGCGGGTTGGGTTGTGACCTCGCAGGCTGTGAAAGTCGAAACCGGGAAGGTTCATGTCCTCGGGCGCGGTCGCGGCATCGAGAGCGTCCAGGCGGCGCAGAATACGGCTGTGTATCCGCGCGTCGATCTTTGACTTTCCCGTCTCCCACAGGGCTTTCAGTTGCTTGTTCGCGAAGGTCTTTATCATATCTGTGTGTAGCCTAATAGCTTACATGTGTAAACTGTTGGTTTACTGGTTGTGCAGGGAGGGTTTGGAGTTAACCGTTCTATTTCTTGCCAACTTCCCTTTGCGTCATTGCGGGGATCCGCTTCTGTGGGAACCCGGCCATTCTGTTTGGTGGGCGGCTTCCACGACCCGCTCCGCGCCTGCAATGAGGTCGACGTAGCATTCGGTTCGAGTTGGTTATTGTCGATCAAGGCCACCGTTAGCCATTGGGGGATGATTTGCTACATTTTTGTAGCTTATTTGCGCCCATTGTGTTGTTTTCGAACCTGTATTTTGGAGGTATGACAATGGGACGCCTTGTGGTGCATCTGTGCTCACGGATGCACCACAAATCCGTGCGGCCAGAC
>JBKDZQ010000422.1:0-5419 GCA_047971325.1 Parahaliea sp. | reverse complement strand
CACATATCGCACCCTACGCTTTGCCGCTATCGCGGCGACAGCTCTGGCTTCAGCGCTCACAGCAGCGCAGGATAGCGGCATTGGCGTCGACCTGCACTTTGGCAACGCCCTGCAGCCGGACGGCCGCTGGACCCGTTGCAACCCCAAGGGCATGACCCTGTTCACCCGGGAAGACGAGCGCACGCCCAGCGGCCTGCTCTACCCCTGCCCTCCCGACCTGGGCGAGTTCCGGCCCATTGGCGAGGACGGGGGAGACTGGACCTTCAACGGCTCGGTCAGCCTTGGCTATATCGACATCAACGACGAAAACAACATCAACTGGCTGCGTTTCAACAACTGGGACGACGGTGTCATTTTCGGCGCCGACCTGCGTTTCCAAAGGCCGAAGGACGGCAGCTATGCCGAGTTTCGCGCCAGCCACATCAACGAGGACAACCAGTATTTCAGGGTCAATACCGGGCGCGCCGGGGATTTTCGCATCGAGGCCTTCGCCCGCAGCCAGGTCAACGTCACCGCCGATACCGCCAGATCCATCTGGAACAGGGTGGGCAGCGACAACTTATCGCTAAAACCGGGGCTGACTCCCGGCGGCAGCACCATCCCCGAGGTCGCGGCGCTCTCTGCATCGCTACCGGGCCGGGTGCTCAAAGTGGTACGCGACAAAGACGGTGTCGGCTTCAACTACTATATCGACCGGCAATTCACTGCCTTTGCGAATATCAGCCATGAAGAGCGCGAAGGCGCCCGCCCCTTTGGTGGCGCGTTCTTTTTCGCCTACATTTTCCCTGGCTCCGGAGGCGTTTACGAAACACCGCGCCCGATTGACGACAACACCCTCAACCTGAACGGCGGCCTGCGCTACGCCAGCCGCACCTGGAACTGGGATGTGGCCTACAGCGGCTCGTTCTTCCGCAATGGCATGCAGAGCTTCAGCTACGAGGTACCTTTCGCTTTTGCACCACTGGTACCCGGGTTCGCCAACTATCCCCTCACCTCCGGTGGTTTTGCCTACGAGCCGGAAAACGACTACCACAACCTGCGCGGCAGCCTGAGCCGCAAGTTACCCTACAACAGCCAGTTCGCCCTCGCCGCCTCCTTTTCCAGTTCCCGACAGGACGACCGGCTGGAAGCGCCAATCAATTGCAGCGGCCAGTTTGGCCTGACCACCGCGCCCTTTGCCTTCGATTGCGCCAACTGGAACAGTACCGCTGCCCTGTCGCGCAAACGCGCCGACCTGCGTATCGATAGCACCCTGGTCAACGCCAAGCTGGTAACACAGGCCAGCCGCACCCTGACACTGCGCGGCAACCTGAAGTATCACCGCCAGGACTACAAGGGCACATACTACGCCTATAACCCGCTCACCGGGCAGTACGGCTACATCGCCGAGAACGGCGCCCAGGGCAGTTCGGTGCCGCTGGAAATGGGCGTGTGGGATTCCGAGCTGTTTCCCGGCGTGCTGACCCGGGTGCGCAACCTGCCGCTGGACAAGGAGATCAGCGAAGCCAGCCTCGCCGCGGACTGGCGGGTGAGCATGCGCAACACCCTGGGGGCGGCACTGAGCTACACGCGCACTGAACGCAGCAGCCGCGAGGTGGACCGCCAGGAAGACACCCTGCTCAAGCTCAGCTGGACCAACCGCGCCATCGACGACCTGACCCTGCGACTCAACTATTCCTATCTGGACCGCAAGGGGCGCGACTATAACTACGACCCCTATGAGTTCACCTTTTCCACCAGCCTGCCCGGTTTCGTCGACCCCGGCAATCTGCCCCCGCACACGGTTTTTGCGCTGCGCAAGTACGATGTGGGCGGCAACGAACAGCACAAGGTCACGCTGATTGGTACCTACGCGGCCACCGCCACCACTTCCCTCTCCGCCACCCGGCGCGGCGACTGGAACGACTACGACGCCGAACTGGGCCGCCGCGGCTACGACACCTGGGGCGGCAGCCTGCAATGGGACTGGATGCCCTCGGAGCTGACCTCTGCCGACCTGTTCGTGGGCTACGACAACACCACCCTGGATCTTGCCAACGTCAATGAAGTCGCCGGCATCGGCAGCGACCCGGTACTGGGTGGCTCCAGCTATCTGGAGGAAAACCGCTGGTGGGTGGAGGACGAACAGCGCAATTACTACGCCGGACTCAACATCCGCCAGCGCATTGGTCGCAGCCATCTGGAGTTCAGCTGGAACTACAGCGACTCGCGCGGGGATACCGACTACCGCTTCAATTCGCCCGGTGCCCTGGCCTATCCGGCACTGGTCGCCGACGCCGGTTCCGGCATGCCAGCCATGCTGTACCGGGTAAATACCTACACCCTCTCCTGGTCGATTCCGCTCAGCGAACGGCTGGAGATCCGCCTGTTCGACACCTACGAGACCGGCCGCCTGTCGGACTGGCACTACTCCGGACTGGAGCAGGGCCTGGTCACCAACAACCGGGTGTACCTGGACAGCGGCCCGCGCGACTACTCGGTCAACATGATCGGTGCCATGGTACAACTGGAACTGTAGGCAGCGGGGCGGCCGGACTCACTGGCCGCGCCGGGCATAGGCCCATTCCAGAAATTGCGCCACCTGCCAGATGGTGTGCTCGGTGCGCACCGAATTGGGGATGTCAAAGGCGTGATGGGCGCCGGGCAGGCCGGCAAAGACCACCGGCTGTGCGGATACGGCGCACAGCTGCCGGCTGAAGTGTTCCGCCGCCGCCCGCGATACCATGGTGTCGCACTCTCCCTGGATCACCATGAAGGGAGGGGCGTCGGCGCGAATTCGCTCAACGGGCGAGGCCTGGCGCCACAGCTCGGGATTCTCCTTCGGGGTACAACCAATCACCTTGGTCTCCAGGTGCCTCTTCATGCTCCTGTTAAGCGGCTGGCCCTCGTGCTCGAGAAAATCATAGACACCGTAGAAGGGTATCGCCGCGGCCACCCGGGTGTCGACATCCTCGAAACCGCCCTGGTAGGCCGGGTCATTGGCCGACAGCGCGGCCAGCGCGGTGAGGTGCCCGCCGGCGGAACCACCGGTGATGGCGATATACCCCGGATCACCACCATAGCCAGCAATGTGCTCCCGTACCCAGGCGATCGCCTTCTTGACATCGATGATGTGTGCGGGAAAGTGGAACTGGGGGCTCAGCCGGTAGTTGATGGCGACACACACCCAGCCGCGCCGGGCCATGCAGTACATCAGCGGCTGGGCCTGTTCCTGCTTGTGGCCCACGGTCCAGCCACCGCCGTGGACCTGCAGCAGCACCGGGCAGGGCGCGGCGGGCGTGGATGCCGGCCGGTAGATATCCAGCAGGTTGCGCTCACCGGCGTCGCCGTAGGCAATGTCCGCCTCGTGGATTACCCCGGGTCGGGAAAAACGGAAGGGGCGGAAAAAGGTCGACAGGGTGATTTCCGGCGTGCCGCTGACGCGGCGCCCGGCAGGTATCGCCTCGCGGAAGTCGCCGCCCAGTCCCTCGTCCAGCGCCCGCTGCAACACCGGCCCACTCTGCCGGGCCAGCCTGTGCAACTGGTACATGCGCCCCCAGGCCAACAGCATCAGGGTCATGCCCAACGCGCCGACCGGTTCGCCCAGTGCGCCAAAGCTGGCAAAACACAACACCACCAGCGCCTGCAGGGCAGCCACGATGGCGGTCAGTTCAGTCACCGGAAAACCCAGCAGCCACAGGGGGATATTGGCGCGAACCGGTACCTCCCGCCGACGCAGCCCGGCAACCAGGGTTGCAATCAGCGTCAGTATCGCAAATACAAGAAGCCAGCGGGCCGACATCATCCAGTACCCTCCCTATCCACAGCGAAAATGGAACCACACAGCCAACCAGCAGTTTACACCCGCCACCGGCTGATGGTGAGCCCACGTTATTGTGAGGCCGTTGACAATCCGGCGGGCATAGCGCAGATAGTTTGTGCTTGTCCTGCTAGACTGCCCCATAAATAGACACAGTTGTGTTGACATCATGTACGTGCGGTACTACCAGCTCAGCGACGATCCCTTCCGGCTAACGCCGGACTCACGCTATGTCTTCGCCCACGAGAGCTATCGTCGCACGCGGCGGAATCTGCATGAAGCCATGCAGCAGGGCGAGGGTGTGCTGGTGATTACCGGAGGCCCGGGCACCGGCAAAACCATGATGATGGTGGATTTCCTGACGGCGCTCAAGGCCAACAGCCGGCCAGTGGCGGTCATGTCCAGCCCCAACCTCGATGAAAACGACACCCTGCGCTTCGCTGCTCGTGCCCTGGGCATCGAGGACATGGCGAGGCAGGACCGAAGCTCGCTACTGCTGACGATAGAACAGCACCTGTGGCGGTACCCCAACTCCCTGCTGATCATCGACGAGGCCCAGAACCTGTCGGAAGCGGCACTGGATGAACTGCGCCTGCTGACCGACCTGCAGCAACGCGGTCGCCCACTGCTGCAGCTGTTCCTGATCGGCCATCCCGATCTCGTCGAGCGGCTGCGGGCACCGGGGATGGAAGCATTGCACCAGCGACTATCGGCACTGCTCACACTGGAGCCGCTGACCCTGCCCGAAACCGCCGACTTCATCGTCCACCGGCTCAGTTGCGCCGGATGGAACGGGATACCGGCGCTCGACGCCACGCTGTTTCCGCTGCTGCACCGGGCCAGTCAGGGCCTGCCCAGGCACATTTGCAAACTGTGCGCGCGACTGCTACTGCACGGCGCGACGGCGCAGCACTCCCGGCTCGGCTTCGACGATGCCCTCGCCGTCATCCTGGAAATGCGGGACGAGTCACTGCTGCCGCTGACCGGCATGGGTGGCAATATGGCAATCAAGGGCCTGCCCACTCTTGGCGAGCTGAAAACGACTATCGGCAAACCACCCCGGGAGCGCTTTGTCTTCTCCGACAGCGAGCGGGAATTCCTCGCCAGCCACCCACCGGCCTTCGATACCGCGGTCGCACCCGAGCCCGGGAAGGCGCCCCCATCGGGTGAACCGCCCGCTGCACGGCAAGCCACTGTGGACCCGGACAAACAGAGGTTCCGGCCAGCATCGCGCCCGGCGGTAACCCGGTACCTGCAAACTACGCTCCGACAATGGCGTCTGCCCTTCGTCGCGCTGGCCGCCCTGGCCATGGCCGTCCTGCTGGGCCTGCAACTGCGCTCGCCGGCGATGACATCCCCGCCGACCGGAACCCACAGCACGCCGCCCAGTCCGGCCACCGTGGAGGCAGCAGGCAAGCCAGTCGAACTGCCCCCCCCGGAGTCCACACCGGAACCGGTGTCGGCGATGCTGGAAGCCAGTCCGGCGGCGACCTCGACGCTACCGGTGTCGGGACCCGCCGCAACCCTGTCCACAGGGCCCTCTCCGGCAGCCGGTGATGCACTGCCACTCGCAGCGGCAACCAGCCTGCAAACACCGGAAGTCTTCCCGGAAACCACACC
>JBKDZQ010000421.1:0-4874 GCA_047971325.1 Parahaliea sp. | reverse complement strand
GGGTCTGGCGAATGAAGGCGCTGGCGATGATCTCCACCAGCCGTTCCTGCAACTGCAGCATGCCGCAGCCCGCCAGCGGTTCACTGCGCAGCAGGCGGCGCTCGCCGGCGCCGGTTGCCAGCTCGCTGAGCAGGGCCTGGTGCAACTGGAATTCCAGATGGAACAGGCGGTCGCCGGTGGCCTCCGGCTGGGCCAGCGCCACGCTGCGGTTGACCAGGGCCGCCGCGCTGAAAGGGCACTGCTCGATAATGCCCAGCAGCAGGGACAGTTGTTCCCGTTCCAGGCTGCCGGGCACCGCCAGCAACACCTGGCCGGGCTCCCCGGCCTCCCGGTGCAGGGCCAGCAGGTGGGCGTGCACCAGGTCGGCGCTGTGCCGCGCCGGGCCGAGCCTGGGCTGCAGTGGCTGGGTGTTCAGTTGCCCCCAGTAGCGGGTGGAGACATCCCGAGGCCGCAGGCGCGCGGCGGCGCGGGCGATGTTGCCGAAGCGGTAGTCGCTGCCCTCCAGCAGGGCGTAGCCGGGGCTTTGCACGGCCTGTTCGCCGTGCCATAGCTGCAGGCTGGCGTCGTTGATGTCCAGGACCGCGATACTCATCAGTGTGCCACCAGGTGCCGCATCAGGCGTTTGTCGGCGTAGCGCTGGCAGTTCAGCACCAGACGCTCCTGGGAGAGCTGCAACTGGTGCAGGCAGAACATGATGACGATCGACAGTACCAGCGCCACGAAGGTGCTGTTGAAGGCCACCCCCAGGCTGACGGTGACCCCGGAGATATCGCCCTCCACCGCCTTGTAGGCCTGGCCGAGGGCGTCGCCGATACCGCGCACGGTGCCGATGAAGCCAATCGAGGGAATGGCCCAGGCGATGTAGCGCACCATGGACAGCTCGGAGTCCAGGCGGTCCGACTCCACCTCGCACTGCTCGCGGATGGTGTCGGATACCGCCTGGATGCTGCCGGTGGTGGCAAAGCGCTGCAGGGCCGACAGCAGGGTGCGTGGCAGCAGGAAGTCCTGTTCCTGTTCCGGCAGCGCCTCCAGGGCGCGGCTGTACTCGCGGGCGTCCTCGGGCAGCACGCTGGTGCCCTCGGGAATGTCCAGCAGGGCGCGGTCCAGCAGTTCCTGTTCCCGGGCGGTGCGACGCCCCTTGTAGGCCATGATGGCCAGCGCCCACAGCAGCAGGATGAAACAGGCCTCCTGCTCGAAGTCGCGGATCACCACGGTGAAGCTGCGTTCGGGCACGTAGTCCTCGCCGGCGGCCTGCCGGGCCTGTTCCTGGCGAATCTCGGCGTCCGCGGTGGGGCGGATGGCGCCCACATAGACGGCGTGCACCACGATGATCGCGATCAGCAGGGCGAAAATCTGGAAGGTGAATTCGGATGACATTCGGGTTTTCATGCACTGTCCTGTAGGTCGTCGGCTCTAAATGTCGACCGGGAAGGAGACCGAGAGATCCTCGGAGATCTGTTCCGAGGCCTGGTAGTCAAAAGGTGAATCGTCTTCGGCGGCCGGTGCCGGGCTTGCCGCCGGCGCGTCGTCGGCATTCTTCGCCGCGCTCGGCTCACTGGCGGGTTCCGCTGGCCTGTCGCCGGCCTGGTCCGCTTCCTGGCCGCCAGCGCTGGCGGCCAGCAGCAGGGTGGACAACAAGCTTGCCTGATATAGTGTCCGCCATGGGTTCATCAGCCTACTCCGCGTACCGCGCTATGCGGAATCCTACGTCATCGCGCCCGGCTTGCCCATAATCGCGGTAGGACAGGCGCAGTTCCGAGAGCTTGCTGAGGGACCAGCTGGCCCCGCGCAGCACATGGTTGTCGCCGCTCTGGCTGCCCAGGGGGTCGGTTTCCGGCGCGGCATTGGCCGCGGGGATGGTGTAGACGTCGTTGACCCACTCCGCCACGTTGCCGCCCAGATCATACAGGCCCCTGCCGTTGGCCTTGAAGGAGGCCACCGGCGCGCTGACCACATAGCCGTCGGTGTAGCCGTTGAGGATACGCCCGGTGACATAGGCGGAGGTGTTGTCGGCGTAGTTTTCCACTGGCGCGGTGGGCGGGAAGGTATCGCCCCAGGGGAATTTCCGCAGGGCCTCGCCCTCGGCGCGGGCGGCCCAGGCCCACTCGGCCTCGGTGGGCAGGCGGTAACCCAGGGCCTCGGGCTTGAAACCAGTGATGATGCCCTCGCGTTCCAGATAGAAGGGCGCCAGCCCCTCCTTGCGGCTGAGCCAGTTGCAGAACCGGGCCGCCTGCTGCCAGCTCACCGCCGCTACCGGCTGGTGCTCGCGGTTGAGGCTGTTGCCTTCCACCTGGCCGGAATTGTGGCTGGCCTGGAACTGGCGAAACTGGGCGTTGGTCACTTCGGTGGTCTGCAGGTAGAACATGCGCTTGAGCACGACGGGCCGCAGTACCTCGTTGGCGCGCCGGCCGGAGTCCCGGCGCGAGGCGCCCATGGTGAAGCTGCCAAGGGCCGAGTCGCCGGGGATGAACAGCTTGAGGGTCTGGCCCACGGCGGTGGTGATCTCCGGCGCCAGGCTGGCGAGCTTGGCGGCCTCACGGGTCTGCAGGATGAAACTCAGCTGCTGCTCGATGCCGCTGCGCGGCGTGACCCGGCGGCTGATGGTGGCGTAGCCCTCCAGGCTTACCTCGATGCGGTGCTCCACGGCGGTCAGGCTCAGGGTCTGGCTGCCCTGGCCGACCAGCTTGCCATCCACGCTGACACTGGCCTGGGCGGGGCTGACCTCCAGTCGCACCTCGCCCAGCTGGGCCTGCAGGCGGATGTCCCGCTGTTCGCGCTCGCCGGCGGCCAGGGTGAAGGACTCGCTGTGGCGGCGGTAGCCGGGGCGCGACAGCTGTACCCGGGCAGTCTTGCCCGGCGACAGCTCCAGTTGCAGGGGAGTCTGCCCCTGGTATTCGCCGTCCAGGGTGACATTGGCGCCCGCCGGCTGGCTGCGCAACTCGACAATGCCCGCCGCCGGCACCAGTGCGATGTTGCCCAGGTCCTGGGGTTCGCCGGCGCTGACCGCAAGTTCAGTGTTCCAGTCGGCGAAGCCCGGCAGCTTAAGGCCCAGGTTCTGCTCGCCCTGCAGCACTTCCACCACCGCCGGCGTGGTCGCCACCGGCTCGCCGGCCACCATCACCGTGGCACCGGCGGGTTCGCTGGCGATGCTGATGTCCGCCCAGGCCGGCAGCAGCCGGGTCTGCAACTGCTGGTGCTGTTCCCGGCCGGTGATCTCCAGGGCCTGCTCCAGGGGCAGGTGGCGCGACGCCTCCAGCCGTAGCTGGTGGGGACCGGCGGCCACCGCCACCGCTTCCAGCGGGGTGCTGCCGATGTCCTCGCCGTCCAGCAGCACCCGGGCCCCGGACGGTTCGCTGAGCAGGCTCAGCCGGCCGGGCAGGGGCTGCAGGGCCAGTCGCAGCTCCTGGCTGTCGGCGTTGGTGACCTGCAAGGTGGTCTCCAGGGAGTGGTAGCCGCTGGCGGTGACGTGCACCGGGTAGCTGCCCCGGCGGATCAGTATCCGCTCGCCAAAGGGCAGGTGCAGGGCGTCGATGGCCACCGTCGCCGGGGTCTCGGAATCCACCGCGATCAGCACCGAACGGGCGCTCAGCAGGAAGGCCATAACCAGTGCGAACACCAGTCCCAGGGCCAGCAGCAGCCAGCGCAGCGGGTGGCGCCGGGGGCCGGGGCCGGCACTGCCGGGGACCAGTGGCTCGAAGGCGGTGGGTGCTATGGCCGCATCCGGCTGGTGTTCTGGCTGGGGCATTCAGATCGGTTCCGTACAGGCGATAACGACCGGTTCCGGTGGCGTGTCGGGGCTGATGGTAAAGGTGCGGCGCACATCGCGGTAGCCGTTGCGGGTGCCCACGGCAGTGTAGGTGCCGGGCCGCAGGTCCAGCCGGTGTTCGGTAAACTGGCCCAGCCGCGCCACCTTGTACAGGGTGACCGAGGTCTGCTGGTCCGAGCGCAGGGTCACCGCGATGGGCCGGCTGGCCACCGCCAGCAGTCGTTCCAGGCTGGCGATCTGGCCGCTGAGCACCGGCCCCGCCGGGCTGGCACCGCGGGCCTCGGCCAGCAGTTTGCCGGTGGTGGCCGCCACGGTGGGGTCCGACAGCCGCTCGGGCTTCTTGATCACCTCCTCCAGCCGTTGCTGCAGCTGCGCCCGGGGCAGGGCCCGGGCCAGGCCCTGCTGGGCATAGACCACACTGGGGTCGATCGCCAGTGCCTTCTCATAGCTGGCCACGGCGGCCTGCCAGTCCTCGGCCTGCTCCTGGCCACTGCCCTGGCGCTGCAGGCTAGCCAGGCGGTGGGCGGTTTCGCTGGAGCTGAGTTCCTGAAGGGCACTTTTGACTTCGCCGGAACCGGGTTTGAGGGCCTGGGCCTGGCGGAAGGCCTCGCGGGCGGCGCTGAAGCGGGAGTCATCCAGGGCGGCGTAGCCCTCGCTCATGGCGCGGTTGAAACGCTGTTCGGTGTCCAGGGCGGCAACGCGCTCGCGCTCGGCGGCGGCACGCTGGTGGGCCGGGTCGGCGGTCGTGGCGCGGGACAGGGCCTCCAGCGCACCGGCGAGGTCACCCGCGGCTTCGGCGTCGGCGGCGGCCTGCAGTGCTTCGAGCACGGCGGGCAGCTGTTGCGCGCGCTGTTGCAGGGTGGCGAGCTCCGCGCTGTCCGGGGCCAGCAGGGCGGTCTGCACCAGGCTCGCCTGCAGGGCCTCGGTGTCGCCCGTCTCGATGGCCTGGCGGGCCTGCTCCAGCAGCGCCGCCAGGCGCTCGGGGATGCTGGCCTCGATGGCCAGCAGACCCTCCAGTGCCGCCTGGTAGCTGGCTTGGGCCCCGGGGTAGTCGCGCTCGCGGTAGCGGGTGTCGCCCTCGGTCGCCGCGGCGGTGGCCTGGGCAAAG
>JBKDZQ010000420.1:0-2133 GCA_047971325.1 Parahaliea sp. | reverse complement strand
GCTGCCGTGTGGCCTGTAGCACTTCGTCGGCTGTCATCACTTTACTGGCGATGAAATACCGCACCAGACTCGTGCCCTTATGCGGCGTCTGCCGGTCCAGCTGAACGGCGGCAAGGGTTTTCGCCTGCCTATGGGTGGCCTCGGGTAAACCCACCATGTCATTAGTGACCCAGCAACGACGCTGTTCCTGATGCCGCACTATTGAGTGAGCCCATCAACGATCTCATCGGCCGTCTGGCAGCCCGGTTGCAGGAAGAGGCTCAGGCGAAAATCGACGAGGCGAGTGAGCGCCATGCGGCGGCCATGGCGGACTGGGAGGCCCGCTGCGCACAACAGGCCGAGACCTTGGAGGCGACACAACAGGTATTGGCGACAACACAGGCCAACTTGGAGACCGCCCAGGCGGATCACCAGGCGCTTAGAGAAAAACATAATGCCCAAACACACGATCTACAGTCCGCCCGTCAAACGGCGAGGGAATTCGAAGTCCGGGTCGAAGAACTGCGGCAGCAGATCGCCTCACTGGAAGAAAAACACGTCCACAGCCGTGAGGCCCTGGAGCACTATCGCCAGTCAGCCAAAGACCAGCGCGAGCAGGCCGCCCGTCAGCATGAGCACCAGGTTCAACAACTGCAAGCCGAGAGCCGTCAGCTGAACCAGACCTTGTCGGTGAAGCAGTCGGAAATTCTGACCCTCAATCAGGACAGTGCACGCTTGGTGTCAGAACGGGGAGCAGCGCAAAAGGCCACGGCAAAAGCGGAGGCTGCCGGCACCGATTTCAGACTGCTGGAGGTCATGAGCCTGCCGGCCGCCTATTGTAGTAGGACGATCTATCAACCGACCGTCGTTGCCGGGCGTAAACCCAAAGACTTGCCTGAATTCCAATGGATCAATACGGTGCTGGGCAATCTCAAGACCAGTCTGAGCGGGAGCTACCATGCCTTTGATTTTCGAAAGTATGCAGCCCGATCCCTCGCCGCGTTCGCGTATCGATTCAACCGTCGATTCGATCTGCGCAACCTCAATACACGACTACTGGTGGCTGCCGTCAATTGTGCGCCGAAGCCCCTGCGCCTGATTCGGGCGGCTGAGGCTCATTGCTAATCAGGAACCGTCTTCCCCGCTGTTCATAACCCAGCAACACCGCCCCTACTCACCCAACACGCTCCAGGAGCACATGGCACTCATGCGGCGCCAGTGGGCCGGCATCGAGAAAGCCAGCTCCCATAGCGGACGCCGGTCCCAGATCACCGGGGTGATCCACGGGCAAGGGCGTTCGGTGAAGGTCGCTCAGAAAATTGCGGGGCACGTCAATCCTGCGACCACACTGATTTATGAGGAGCCACCGGAGGGACAGATCCGGGAAGCTCTGTCAGATTTGGAGTAAGGGTCTTTTCGCCTAAACCACGCTTGCCAGCCCTGTCATCCGTCATTACACCGGCGCCGGCCCCGGCTATTCCAGAGCGGTCAGCCCCGGTGCGCCCGGCACCGCTTCGCTCGGCGCTGGTGCGGACGGCCCGGGCGCTGTCAGCGCTTCGCCATCCACGCCCAGCAAGCGCAGGTACTGGTGCGGCGCCAGCTGGAACAGCGGCGGGTAGCGACTGTCGCGCAGGTAGAAGCCCTTGCCGTACTGCAGCAGTGCCAGCTGTATCGTCTGGCCGCTGAGGGTGTCGATGTCGATACTGCGCTGAACCCGCGCCTCAGCCCTCAGTTTGCCTTGCATTTCCTCCCCGGCCACTCCCGTCACCCGGATCGACGCCAGGGTCTTCACCAGGGTATCCAGGGCCTGAGTGTTGACCTGCGCACCGGCACGGGTACGCCACTGGCCGTCGATGTCGCGTTGCAGGGCCAGGCCGTCGACCGTCAGCGCAACCGGCTGGGCGATCTGCGCCAGTTGCGGGTCCAGCCAGGCGCCGGTGCTGACCGGGGCATCGTGGTTGTTGTACTGCAGGCTGAAAATAGCGTCCTGCCGCTCGTTGCGGGCGTACACGCGGCGGTAGCCCGGGGAGCCGCCGAGGTAGATGGTGGCCAGCAGGCGATCGCCCTGGTAGAAGTTCAACTGGCGGTGGAAGCGGTAGGAGGTGACCTGGAAGCGCTGGCGCGCGGCGCCGGATTCTGCCACCGGAAAACCGT
>JBKDZQ010000419.1:0-3449 GCA_047971325.1 Parahaliea sp. | reverse complement strand
CCCGCGATGCGCACACGGGTGACCCCCTGCTGTTCATGTCCACCGACCGCGAAGCCATCAAGGACTGGGTGCTGCAGGTGTTCCGGGATGCCTCCGAGAACCAGAAGGAGGTGTATTTCGGCCTCAAGCGCGAGTACATGGAGTACGACGAGGTGTTCAGCAAGGTGCTGCTGGAAGTGCGCTACGAGCTGGCCAACGCCGGCACCCGTCCGCCGTCCTTCATGATCATGCGGCCTTCCAGTCAGCTCAAGAAAATGATCTGCGACCCGCCGCGCAACGCCCTCTACCCGGCCCAGAATCTGGACGGCGATATTTTCTCCGACATCTCCGCCGCCCTCGGCGGCAGCCTGGCCACCGCCAGCTCCATCATCGAGAGCAAGGACGGCACCATGCTGTTCGAGGCGCCCCACGGCACCGCCCACGATCTCTATCTGCGCTACCTGGAGACCGACGGCAGGGAGGCCCACTTCAATTCCTCGGCGCTGATCTACGCCGTGGCCAATGCCCTGGAAACGCTGGCCCGCCGGGAGCGCAACGAGCCGCTGTCGACCTACGCCAGACAGCTCAAGCAGGCGCTGATCGACACCGTGGACCAGGGCACCGTGACCGGCGACCTCAAGGGCAAGACTATCGATCCCGCGGCGGAGACCATTGTCGACATGCAGGGCTTTCTGGATGCGGTGGAGGCGAATCTCACCACGGTGCTTTAGACTGCTGCCGGTGCCGCATCCACACGCTTAGCCAAAGGGCGCGTCAATAGCGGCGGAGGGCTGGGTAAACCAGCGCGGGCCCTGCTCCGTGATGTAGAAGTGATCCTCCAGCCGCACCCCGAACTCCCCGGGCACACAGATCATCGGCTCGTTGGAAAAGCACATGCCCGGGGCCAGAACGGTGGCGGTATTGCGCACCAGGTAGGGCCACTCGTGGATGTCCAGACCAATGCCGTGGCCGGTGCGGTGGGGGGTGCCGGGCAACTGGTAGTCCGGGCCGAGACCGTGGGCCACCAGTACCTCTCTGGCGGCGTCGTCGACCCGCCCGCAGGGCACGCCCGGCTGGGCGGCGGCAAAGGCCGCGGCCTGGGCGGCTTTCTCGATATTCCAGATATCTCGCTGGCGCCGGCTCGGTTCGCCGAACACATAGCTGCGGGTGATATCGGAGAGATAGCCATGCAACTGGCAGCCAGTGTCGATCAGCACCATATCGCCGCGCTCCAGGGTTTTCGGCCTGGCCACCCC
This sequence comes from Parahaliea sp., assembly GCA_047971325.1. Lineage (GTDB taxonomy): Bacteria > Pseudomonadota > Gammaproteobacteria > Pseudomonadales > Halieaceae > Parahaliea. Next base: position 2,214 of record JBKDZQ010000419.1, on the reverse strand, counting down.
GTGGGGGAAGGCGGTGTCGGCGCCGAACAGCACGATGCAGAAATAGTTGCCCTTGGGGGCGCCCACCGCCCGGTGGGCGCGATCGATGAAATCAGTGACCTCCGCGGTGCTGATGCCTTCGCGCAGGATGCTCGCGGCGGCCTGGTGGACGGCCAGGGTCATGTCCTTGGCGCGCTGCATCAGTGCCAGCTCCCCGGCTGACTTGTGCATGCGGCAGCCGGCGGTGACCGGTGTGGCGCTGACCAGTTCCCGGGCGGGAGCCGCCTGGCGCAGGCTGTCGAAAATAAAGAAAGGTGTTGATTCGTCGATACCGATGCGACCGCGGTCGATACCCAGTTCGACCAGCAGCCGGGCGCAGAGGGCATAGGGGCTTTCGTGCTCCTCCCAGCAGTGAATCTCGCCGGGGATGCGCACATAGCCCTGCAGGGTACCCAGCTCGAAGGCGGGGGCGATGTAGCGCAGCTCGCCGGAGCGGGTCAGCAGGGCGCCGACCATGCGCTCGCTGCTGCCAAAGGGTGTACCGGTAAAATAGTAGAGATTGGTGCCGGCATTGAGGTAAACGGCGTCGAGATTGGCCTCTTCCATGAGTGAACGGGCGCGTTGCAGCCGCGCGTGAAACTCCTCGTCCGCGATCGGATCGAGTTTGTCGCTCATGTCGTGCAGCCGCGCCAGGGCCGTGTCGCTGGTGGAGCCGCCAATGCCTGCTGCCATAATCGTCGCCTTTTTTCATCGATACGGGTGAAAAGCCGGGGATGGATTTTACCGCATCAGGGGTAATAATTAAGGGGAGAATAATACCGCGTAGAAAGACGCTGGGGAGAGTGTATGCGCTGGACAGAGATAGATCGGCAGGTATGTTCTGTGGCTCGGGCACTGTCGGTGGTTGGGGAGCGTTGGACCCTGTTGATTCTGCGGGATGCTTTTCTGGGGACCCGCCGCTTCGACCAGTTCCAGCGCAATCTTGGCATAACCCGGCACCGCCTGTCGGAGCGCCTGGGCAAGCTGGTGGACCAGGGGGTGCTGGTGAAGGTGCCCTACCAGGACCGCCCGGTACGCCATGAATACCGCCTCACCCGCAAGGGCCTGGGCCTGTATCCGGTGCTGATGAGCCTGGCGCGCTGGGGTGACGAGTGGATGGCCGGTGACAACGGGCCGCCGCTGGAGTATGTGCACCGCACCTGTGGACACCGGACCCGGTCGGTGCTGGCCTGCCATGAGTGCGGCGAGCCCCTGCGCCCGGAATCGGTCGTTACCGAGATCGGCCCGGGTCTCAGTGGCCTGGCGGTGCAGATAGAAAACGAGGAATCTGCAATGCCACCCATCCAGGAGGTCATTCGCCGCTCGGTGGAGGATATCGCTTAACAGGCCATCCACGACCGGCAGAGGGGCCAGTTCGCAGCGGGCGTCAAGCGCTTGGGGGCTGGTGTGGCCCTGGCGGGCAACCCCGGGGCGGAGTTGCTACAATCCCCGGCGAAGCACGCATACGCCGGGGGTGTGACTGAATCCGATGACGCTGGGTCTGGTGCCCCAGATATTGATTGCCGTTGTGCTCGGCGCCCTGCTGGGAGCCACGCTGCCCCCGGTGGGTGAGGCCCTGGGCCTGGCGGGGAGCCTGTTTGTCGGCATGCTGAAGGCGGTGGCGCCGCTGCTGGTGATGCTGCTGGTGATGGCGGCCATCGCCACCCGGCACGAGGGCGGGGCGGCTGGCCGCAAGTCGGTGCTGACCCTGCTGCTGTATCTGCTTGGCACCATCTGCGCCTCGCTGGTGGCACTGGTGATGAGCCAGCTTTTTCCGCAGGAAATCGCCCTCACCGCCAGCGCCGAGGGCAGCCCGCCACTGGCGGTGGGAGCGGTGCTCTCGGAGGTGCTGTTCAAACTCATCGACAATCCGGTCCACGCCCTGCTGGAAGGCAACTTTCTCGGCTGCCTGACCTGGGCCATCCTGCTGGGCCTGAGCTTTCGCAGGGCCGATGCCACCTTCAAGCGGCATTTGCAGACCCTGGCGGATGGGGTGAGCGACATCGTGCGCTACGTCATCCGGCTGGCGCCGCTGGGCATTCTCGGGCTGGTGAGCCTTACCGTGGCCACCACCGGGCTGGAGGCCCTGGCCAGCTACGCCAGCCTGGCGGGTCTGCTGGTGGCCTGCATGCTCATTGTGGCGCTGCTGGTCAATCCGCTGATCGTCTTTGTGGTGATTCGCCGCAACCCCTATCC
>JBKDZQ010000418.1:0-2705 GCA_047971325.1 Parahaliea sp. | reverse complement strand
TCTGCGCCATGACACCGAGCACCTGTGCACCCCCTACGGCTGAAAAGTACTGCCCTGCCTGCAGCTTCTGCGGAGGAACTGGAGGTCCGCGAAAACCCAGCTCGTGATAAGGCGGAAGCTGATAGAATTCGTAGTCTACAATTTCGTGGTCGCGCAAACTGTAGTCCGGAAAGAACAACTCGCCCGTTTTATGTTCATTCATCCACTTTATATCCCTAATCTGATATTGCTTTCTTTCCGGACATTGCTGTTGCGCTCCCAGTAAGACCCTATCGCCTCAATGACAGCTCCCTGGCTCAGGCCAAAATCTTCCGGAGTATAACTGTGAGCGCTGTGACCCGCCGTTGGGTCAGATTCACAAAACGCGGCTATATTCGCTCGACTGCTGGCAGGGAGTTCAAGTCCAAAATAGGCATAGATTCGATCGATGGTCTGCATGGGCTGCAAGCGGATTTCATCGACGGTAATGTCAATTATCCTGGCGTTGGGACAGGCTCTACGCACCTGTTCGGATTTGTCGAGTACCCTGCCCCAGTTGGTCAGTATTTCCTGGCCAACCTGTATCGGCGTTACGTTTTCCTGGCGTATTTTCCGCAGTTCATAAACCATACTGGCGGTGGAGCTGATGGATGTGAGTGGATCCCGGTGAGTAAACACAATCCTGGCCCCGGGAAAAACCCTGAGCAGTGAATCAAGCCCCCAGATGTGGATGGGACACTTCAGTACCCAGGGCCGACTGTCGGCACCCGCTATCAGGCAAAGTACGCGCTTGAAATACTGGTACGCATAGCTTGCGTCAGCGGTGGCGCACCATTCGCTGTAATTGGGTGCGGTCGCCATCGAAGCCATGGCGCAAGCCCAGAAGGACTGTTCGGTGACCAACCTGTCTTCGTCCGGTTCTTCCGCCTCCTCCGGGTGAATCTGATGGTAGGAAGGAACCAGTTCATCTGCCTGCTGAAGTCCGCTGGTAACCCGCTGGAAATACACGTTGTCCTGCCAGCTCTCCCGCGGGGGCCTGACCTGCGGATAGGCTCCGAGCCAGTACTGCAAACACTGCACGCCAGGATCCCGGGCAAGAAGACGCAATGTAGCCGTGGTCCCGGAGCGGGCAGTACCAATCACAAACAGTGGAGACTCAAGTTCGCCTGGCTTTTGCTCACCCAACCGCTTGAAGCCGTCGCAGGCAAGTAAGCGCCCCGCCAGGCGCGTCGCCATTTCCGCGTCAACCAGCGAGCTGCCCAGCGGGTTGAATTGATTGAATCTATCGTAGTCCTCGAGTACCAGCTTCATTGGCTCGAGATAATCGTCCTCGCCAAAATCATCCAGGCCCGTCAAAGCCGCAGCCTGATCGTGGTACTGATCCAGTTTTTGAACAAATCCCATATGCCCGTACCAAATATCCGAAGTCCGCTAAAGTATGAGAAAACGCCTTTCGAAAAGATCTGCCCTTGCAACCTTATGGGCTGATTCTAAGCAGCCCGAAACCACCCATGCACGCACAATCCACATCGCCGTTAGGCGCGATGATAAGAGGGCCGCCAAAAGGATTAAAACGCACACTGCTGCCGAGCTGGTAAACAAACCGGCTCGCTCCAGTTCGCCAGTCAGTTCCTTCCAGGGTCCATTGCCCTTCACGGGAACCCATACAATACAGCACATCCACAGCATCACTGACCGTGCATACCGTGCCGGCAAAGTTCCTGAGGGACCTCCAGACCAGCTCCAAGTGCTGTGCCTTGCTGTTCCAACGAATCATGGTACCTCCGATAGCCTCATGGCCGGAAAGGTTCATCAGCAGATTTTCCGCCATCCATTGCAGGGTTGGCGCTCCCTGATCCGGCATCGGATTGGCTGGCTTGGTGTTGACAAAAAATGCATCATGGCCATAGATAACAGGTGTATTCTCGGTCTCCATGACTTCTTCACTTGCCTTCCCATTGTTCAGGGGAATAATACCCGCGACCCTTCTGTCGTAACCTTCAATGCCCTTCCAGTTCTCGGGAATTTCGTCACGCCAATAGGCTATGGCGGTATTCTGCCGGCTGCCATCAGTAATAAGGACCAGACGGTCTTCACCCCGCCCCCAACCCATCAGCGCCGGAGTCGTACCGCTACCTTTGCCATTTTCGTTGGGGTATCGCGCACTCCACCCCCCGTCCGCCTCATCAATGGACAGGCGATGTCCCGTCCACTGTACGCGGTGCATATAATCCCTGGTAACGACATAAACACCGTTCTGGTCATCGGCCGCCAATCCGTTCTTGACAAACGAAATGAAAAGATCACCTGCCGGTCTGGCCCCATCCAGGGAGGGCAGTTGCAGCGTGCAGGACTGAGAGAACGCCTGGTTTAAAGCAATCACGGTTCCGTCACCGGTAACCATCACAAGATGCCCGTCAGCGGTTAATTGCTGGCCAAATATTCTTGCGGTGGAAATATCCGGTGGCACACGCCATTCCCGTCTGAACTCGATTGCGGAACTTGCGCTGGAAACACTGTCACCGTAGACGCGAATATACATATCCCCATCCTGCGAGCGATAGGGAAGGAAAAGCTCATTGTTTCGCGTCAACAGCTTGTAGGCCGAACCGACACTGGGCCAGGCGGCTTTCACCGCATCGGTGTAATACTGGACAAGTTCAGACGCCTCTTTTACAGGATCAAACTCGTCAAGTGCGGCTATCTGAGCCCGAACATGGGGTTCT
>JBKDZQ010000417.1:0-6794 GCA_047971325.1 Parahaliea sp. | reverse complement strand
TGATACCCCTGCAGAATGGCAAATGGTCGATTCGCGACTGATGCTCATTGCATCTTCTGTGGTGCATCGGAGCGTGCCTTCAAAAAAATGCACTGATCGGTGTATTTTTTGCCGGAATTGTCGCCTGTCTGCCAGACTCACCGGGGCCGCTGGCTAACAATGCGGGGGTTAAGCACAGGTACACCCGGCGGTTCGCCGGGTCTGCAACCCAGGCATATCCGCGAATATGCAGGAGACGATAGCAATGAATACTCACCTCGCAATCCAGCCCACCGCTGCCGGCAGCGATGCCGAACAGGTTCACGAGCAACTGCTGGCAGCCTTCGGGCTCCAGCGCGAAGCCTACCTGGCGGCCCCCAACCCTGTTTTTGCCGAGCGCAAGCAGGACCTGCTGACCCTCAAGCGCATGGTGTCCGAGAATCTGGATGCCATCAGTGCGGCGATCAGCGAGGATTACGGCAACCGCTCCACCCACGAGAGCAAGTTCGCGGAAATCATCAACGTGACCGATGGCATCAACGACACCATCAAGCACCTGAAAGCCTGGATGAAGCCCCAGAAGCGCCATGTGGACAAGACCATGTACCTGGGCGCGAAAAGCCGGCTGATTCCCCAGCCGCTGGGGGTAATCGGCATGATCATCCCCTGGAACTTCCCCATCAACCTGACCATCTCCCAGCTGACTGCGGCCTTCGCCGCTGGCAACCGCGCCATGGTCAAAATGTCGGAGAATTCCATCGCCCTGTCGCGGCTGCTCAAGGCATGGTCACCGCGTTATTTCCCGGATGAGAAACTGGTGTTTTTCGAGGAAACCGGCGGTGTGGGTGAGCAGTTCTCCCAGATTCCCTTTGACCTGATCATTTTCACCGGTTCCGGCCAGACCGGCCGTGCGGTGATGGCCTCGGCGGCGAAGAACCTGACCCCGGTCATTCTCGAGCTGGGCGGCAAGGCGCCGGCGGTCATCGATCCCCAGTACCCGCTGGCCAAGGCGGTCGAGCGCATCATGTTCGTCAAGCAGTTCAACGCCGGCCAGATCTGTACCAATGTGGACTATGTCTTCGTGCACCAGAGCCAGCGTGATGCCTTTGTGCGGCTGGCCCGGGAGTACGTGGCCGCCCACTGCCCGGACATCAATCATGTCGACTACACGTCGATCATCGACGACCGCTCCTTCAAAAGACTGGAAGCTACCGTCGCCGACGCCAGTGCCAAGGGCGCCACGGTCATCAACCTGAGTGAGGGCCAGGAGCCCAATCCGGCACTGCGCAAGTTCCCCCTGCACCTGGTGCTGGATACCACCCCGGAGATGACCATTCGCCAGCGCGAGACCTTTGGCCCGCTGCTGATGGTGCTGACCTACGACAGGCCCGAGGAGGTGGTGGACTATGTGAACAGTCACGACCGGCCGCTGGCGCTCTACCCCTTCACCAACAGCAGGACACTGTCGGACATGTACATCGAACGCATCATGTCCGGCGGTGTGACGGTCAACGACGCGCTGTTTCATGTGGCCCAGCACGACCTGCCTTTTGGTGGCGTGGGCGCCTCGGGAATGGGCCACTATCACGGCTACGAGGGCTTTGTGTCCTGCTCCAAGATGCGCCCGGTGTTCTACCAGGCCAAGCGCACGGCCATGAAACTGCTGACCCCGCCCTACGGTAAGACGGCCACCCGCATTCTCGACACCATGCTCAAGATGAAGGGCTGATCCAGTTGCCGGGATAGTGTCGGCGCCGCCTCGTCGTTCAACCCGGTGCGGTGCAACGCACGGACTGTACCACGTTGCCGTGCAGGTCCTGGGTCTCCAGCCGGTAGCCGTCGATATCGAGACCGACATTGGCGTCCGGGAAAGATTCCAGGTACTCCAGAATCAGGCCGCTCAGGGTTTTCGGCCCATTGGTGGGCAGATCCCAGTGCAGTGACTTGTTGATGTCGCGCACGCTGGTGTTGCCGGCGATGATGTAGCTGCCATCCCGCTGGGGGAAAATGGTGGAAGTGGTATCCACCAGATTGGAGGTGAACTCGCCGACAATTTCCTCCAGGATGTCTTCCAGCGCCACCAGCCCCATCACGTCGCCGTATTCGTCGACCACCACTCCCAGGCGCAGTTTCTTTTTCTGGAAATTGAACAGCTGGGTGTGCAGGGGAGTGTTCTCGGGAATGAAGTAGGGGGATTCCATCTCCCGTTCCAGCGCGCCGCGGTCCAGCCCCTGTTTGTCGATGACACGACTGATATTGCGCATGTGCAGCACGCCGACGATGTTGTTGATATCATCCCGCCACACCGGCAGGCGGGTGTGGGAACTGCCCTGGATGGCGGCCAGGATCTCCTCGTCGGAATCGTCCAGGTCGATCCCGTAGACATCGTTGCGCGGTACCATGATGTCGTCCACCGACACCTCCTCCAGATCGAGGATGTTCAGCAGCATGCCCCGGTGGCGGGTGGGGATGAGCTGGCCCGCCTCGGCGACGATGGTGCGCAACTCCTCGGTGGAGACATGCTCGTCACCCTTCTGCGAGGGGTCCACACCCAGCAGCCGCATCAGGCCGTTGGTGATGGCGTTCACCAGCCACACCAGCGGGTACATGGTCTTCAGCAGCAGCAGCAGGATGATGCTGGCGGGAAAGGCGATTTTTTCCGGGTACAACGCGGCGATGGTTTTGGGGGTGATCTCGGCGAAGATCAGGATCACCAGGGTCAGGCAACCGGTGGCGATGGCGATGCCGGCGTCACCCCACAGACGAATGGCGATCACCGTGGCGATGGAGGAGGCGAGGATGTTGACTAGGTTGTTGCCGATCAGGATCAGGCCGATCAGGCGATCGGGGCGCTGCAGCAGTTTGCTGGCCCTGATGGCACCGCGGTGCTTGTTTTTCCTGAGGTGTTTCAGCCGGTAGCGGTTCAGGGACATCATGCCGGTCTCGGAACTGGAAAAGAAACCGGACAACAGAATGAGAACTACCAGGACTGAGCTCAAAAGACCCAGCGGTGCTTCGTTCAAAAGGGGGGCAGACTCTTGGTGGCGACAAAGGGTTTATCTTGAAGAAAAACCCGGGACGGGGCAAGCCCGCCGCGCTGCGGTGAGTGCTAGCGCTGTAGAATCAGTTCCAGCACCAGTTTGGAGCCGAAGAAGGCCAGCATCAGCGAGAGAAAGCCAAACAGGGTGAGGCGTACCGCGGTCTGGCTGCGCCAGCCGCGTTGGGAGTGACCCCACAGCAGGGTGGAGAAGATCACCCAGGCAACGATAGTGAGTACGGTTTTGTGGACCAGATGCTGGGCGAACAGGTCGTCCACGAACACGAAGCCGGTGACGATGGCCACGCTGAGCAGCATTACCCCCAGCCACAACAGTTCGAACAGCATGTTCTCCATGCGTTGCAGGGGGGGCAGCAGGCGGACGATGCCGCCGGGCTGGCGGTTGTGGAGCTGGCGGTCCAGCACCGAGAGCACCGCCGCCTGCAGGGCGGCCAGGGTCAGCACGGCGTAGGCCAGCAGCGAGCTGGCCACGTGCATCAGCAGGCCGGGACCCAGGTGGCTGCCGCGCTCGGTCTGCGGCCCCAGGCTGGACACCAGCACCGCCACTGCCGACAGCGGGAACAGCAGCAGCAGCAGGTTGTGCAGGGGGCGCCCGGTCAGGGTCAGTCCCAGGCAGACCAAATTGACAACAAAAAACACCAGTGCCGCCACCCGGTAGAAGCCCAGGTGTACCCCGTCGTCGGCGCTGATGCTGTCCCAGGCGACGACGGCGTGGCAGGTCAGGGCAAGCAGCCCCGCCAGCACCTGCAGGCGACCGTTGGTGGGCCAGCGCTGGGCAATGGCCACCAGTTGCATCCCGGTCGCAACCAGGTAAAGCAGCGCGGCCAGGGTGGCTATCAAAGGCAGTGGCATGAGTTGGGAGATGGGCTCGGGTGACGTATACTCCACTCCTTTGTACCGATTTGTTTCCGCGGAATAAATAGCGCGGCGTTGCCCGGCCAAGAGTCTTCCCCATGTTCCAGAGTTTGTCTGATCGCCTGTCCCACAGCCTGCGCAATGTTACCGGCAAGGCGCGGCTCAGCGACGAGAATATCCAGGACACCCTGCGCGAGGTGCGCCTGGCGCTGCTGGAAGCCGATGTGGCCCTGCCAGTGGTCAAGCAGTTCGTAGAGGCGGTCCGGCAGCGCGCGCTTGGCCAGGAAGTGATGAGCAGCCTGAGCCCGGGCCAGGCCTTCCTGAAAATCGTGCAGACGGAGCTGGAATCCGTGATGGGCAGCGCCAACGAGGGCCTGAACCTGGCGGTGCAGCCGCCGGCGGTGATCCTGATGGCGGGCCTGCAGGGCGCCGGCAAGACCACCTCGGTGGCCAAGCTGGCCAAGCTGCTCAAGGAGCGCGACAAGAAGTCGGTGACCGTGGTCAGCGCCGATGTCTACCGGCCGGCGGCCATCAAGCAGCTGGAAACCCTGGCCGCAGAGGTGGGGGTGGACTTTTTGTCCAGCCAGCCGGACCAGCAGCCGGTAGCCATCGCCCGGGCGGCGCTGGAGCAGGCTCGGCTCCGCTTCGCCGACGTGCTGATCGTCGACACCGCCGGCCGGCTGACGGTGGATGCGGCGATGATGGCGGAGATCGCCGAACTGCATAAGATCCTCAGTCCCGCCGAAACCCTGTTCGTGGTTGATGCCATGACCGGCCAGGACGCCGCCGCCACCGCCAGTGCCTTTGGCGAGGCCCTGCCCCTGACCGGAGTGATTCTCACCAAGGTCGATGCCGACACCCGCGGCGGTGCCGCCCTGTCGGTGCGCACGGTAACCGGCAAGCCGATCAAATTCCTCGGTGTGGGCGAGAAAACCGCCGCCCTTGACCCCTTCCACCCGGATCGCCTGGCCTCGCGCATTCTCGGCATGGGCGACATGCTGTCGCTGATCGAGGAGGTCGAGCAGAAGGTCGATCGCAAGAAGGCGGAGAAACTGGCGCGCAAGGTCAAGAAGGGCCAGCGGTTCGACCTCGAGGACTTCCGCGACCAGTTGCAGCAGATGAACAACATGGGCGGTATCACCGGCATGCTGGAAAAACTGCCGGGCATGGGCAATATCGGCCAGATGGCCCAGCAGAACCTCGACATGAAAATGTTCGCCCGAATGGAGGCGATGATCAACTCCATGACCCCGCTGGAGCGGCGCAAGCCGGAGCTGATCTCCGGCTCCCGCAAGCGCCGCATCACCCGGGGTTCCGGCACCCAGGTGCAGGACCTCAACCGCCTGCTGAAGCAGCACAAGCAGATGCAGAAAATGATGAAGAAAATGAAGGGTGGCGGCATGGAGCGGATGATGCGTGGCCTGGGTGGTATGCTGCCTCCTGGCGGTGGTGCCGGGGGCGGTTTCCCCTTTCGCTAGCCGGGTCTGCGGCGGTGTGCGCCAAGTCCCCGGAATCCCGGCAAAATTTCCACCGACAGGGGTTTTCCTGCCGGGCCATTTTCCGTATGATACGCCACCTTTGCGGCCCGGTGCCGGCGTTTGGCGAGGAATTTTAGCGGCGTAGCCGCGATTCCCCTTTATTTATCAGGAATTTACGGAACATGGTAACTATTCGTTTGTCTCGCGGCGGTGCCAAGAAGCGCCCCTTCTACCACCTGACGGTGACCGACAGCCGCAACTCCCGCAACGGCCGTTTCATTGAGCGCGTGGGTTTCTTCAACCCCGTCGCCCGCGGTCAGGAAGTGCGCCTGAGTATCGACACCGACCGCGTCGAGTACTGGCAGGGCCGGGGCGCCACGCTGTCCGAGCGGGTGACCAGGCTGATGAAGGAAAACCGGGCCAGCGCCGCCGCCTGAGCGGTTGGCCGCGGTGACTGAGCGCCCCGCTCCGGCGCTGCTGGCGGTCGGCAGGATTGCCGGCTGCTACGGCATCAAGGGCTGGGTCAAGGTTCACTCCTATACCGAGCCCCGGGAGAACTTCCTGGGCTACAGGGGCTGGGTTCTCCGGCGCCGGCAGGGCAGCGAGCCCATTGAGTTCGACGCTGGCAAGCGCCACGGCAAGGGGCTGGTCGCCCATATCCGCGGCGTCGATGACCGCACACTGGCCGAGTCCTATTGCGGGCTGGAAGTGGCGGTGCCGGCGAACAGCCTGCCGGTGCTGGAGGAGGGCGACTTCTACTGGCACCAGCTGGAGGGGCTGGAAGTGTGGTGCGAGAGCGAGGGGCAGTCGCTGCTGCTGGGCCGGGTTGACCACCTGATCGAGACTGGCGCCAACGATGTGCTGGTGGTCAGGGCCAGCGCCGGCAGCATCGACGACCGGGAGCGACTGATTCCCTACCTGCCGGATGCTGTGGTGACCCGGGTGGATGTGCCGGCGGGCAGGATGGACGTGGACTGGTTCCCGGACGCCTAGGAGCCGCAGTAACGGGGGGCAGGGCAGCATGCGCATCGCGGTGGTCAGCCTGTTCCCGGAAACCTTCAGCGCCGTTACCGCGCACGGGGTGACGGGGCGGGCGGTGAGCCAGGGGCTGGTGGCGGTGAGCCACAGCAACCCGCGGGACTACACCGCGGACCGGCACCGCACGGTGGACGACAGGCCCTACGGCGGCGGTCCGGGTATGTTGATGAAGATCGATCCGCTGCAGCAGGCCATTGCCGCTGCGCGTGAGCAGGTGGCGGGAGAGTACGGTGATGCTCATGTCATCTACCTTTCCCCCCAGGGTCGGCGCTTCGACCACCGCCGCGCGGTGGCGCTGGCGCAACAGCCTGCGCTGGTGCTGGTGTGCGGTCGCTATGAGGGCGTGGACGAGCGCCTGATTGAAGCCGAGGTGGATGAGGAACTCT
>JBKDZQ010000416.1:0-1535 GCA_047971325.1 Parahaliea sp. | reverse complement strand
ATAGGCCCTGACCCTGGCCTCGTCCCAGGGAGCCTCCCCCTTGACCATGGCTCCGAGGGGGCCGAAGTTGGAGGCCAGCAGGGCAAAGTAGGACTGGCGAAAGGATTGCAGGGGTTCCTTGTCGTCGAAGTGGGACAGCGCCAGTGGCGCCAGGCCGGCGGTGGCGATGACGGTGGCGGTTAGCAGGCTGCGGCGAAGCATGTGGTTCATGGGTCAGTTCCTTGTGATATATCGGGTTATTGGTGGTGCGCTGACCGGATCATCTTAGGCGGGCTTTTCTGTGGCTGGCAAGTGCGTTTTGTGGGGTGAATCCGCGCCGAAAGTCGGCACCCGGCCCGGCTCACGGCCAATTTGTTGGACCTCCTCCGGCTTAGTGCCGCGGCGCGACAGCGCGCCGGGGGATGCCTGGGCTAATGCATGAGGGCTTCGTTCGCAGAGGGTGTTTCATGTCGGCAGGACAGCAGTGGGGTTACAGTTTCGAGGTGGTGGTGGGTTCCGGCTATGGCGGCCAGACTGCGCCTAGCGCAGCGCCAGGGCAAGTGCCATCATGGCGCTGGCGCAGATCCAGGAGGCCAGTACCCGCACAGCGATTTTCTGCCAGGGTCGCTGCAACAGTTCCACCACCCCGGCTATGACGATCAGGGCGATCACTGCCCCCAGCCAGCAGCCCAGCAGGGCGCCAAAGGTCTCCTGCCGGTTGAGATCCGCGACCCCGGAGTCCATGCCGACCACCAGCCCGAGGGTGCCACCAAGGGCGGACAACAGCCAGCCCGGCAGCGGCCACTGCAGAACCACCAGCAGGCCACAGAGCAGGGCGGCGGACAGCAGCAGTGTTGACGCGGGCAGTGCTGGCGCCACTTCAAAGCCCGCCAGGCCAAGGCCCAGCGCCAGCAGCAGCATGAAGGGCGGATACGCCCCGCGCATGGCCCGCAGCCCGTCCTGGCCCACCAGCAGTGCAAAAGCGCACAGGGCGATGGCATGGGGCAGTACCAGTATCGGGTGCAGCAGGCCGCCGTAGAACTTGCCGATGCCCTCGATGGGTGAGTGGGCCAGGGCCAGCTGCGACCATGCCGCGAGCAGGCCAGCAGCCCATCTGGGTGCGAGCCGCATTCAGTGGGTGTGCAGCGTGAAGAAGGTGCCGGCCGCGGCAAGGGGCAAGGTGAGGGCAAGAGCGGTTTGCGATAGCGTTTGCTTGTTCATCATCCAGTCTGTTTCGGGTGAGATCCGGTGTGTTGAGCGCGGCATCATAGCGAACTCGCCCTCACCGGGACAGGCAAGGAGCAGACTTTTCGCACTGCCCTCACCATGGCACAAGCCTTACTACATGCCATTGGGCTTGATCCTCACTGCCCCCTGCAAGATATTGTCCAGTCTCGAGCTTGTCGTCACCAGTCTTTGCGCTAGCGGCCGAGCACCGAGCGCGCCACCAGCTCGCGCATGATTTCCGAGGAGCCGCCGTAGATGCGCTGGATGCGGGCGTCGGTGTAGAAACGGGAGATGGGGTATTCGGCGGTATAGCCATAGCCGCCAAACAG
>JBKDZQ010000415.1:0-3555 GCA_047971325.1 Parahaliea sp. | reverse complement strand
TGCGCGATCGCGCGGCCGCCGGTCTCGGAGAGCAGTTCGTCAGCCGTGACTTTCTCGCCCTTGTATTGCGCAGTGGCCCTTTGCAACTGTACCTGCTGGAAGAGCGCGTTGATAGCTGGATTGCGTTCCTTCGGCTACAGACGAAGAACATGACTCCTTAATTTTCAGGCAAACGAGGTAGACAGTGATGAGAGCTATGCAAACGCTTTGGCTGGCGCTGCTGGTGCCGCTACTGGGCGGAACCGTCGCGCTGGCGGATACCCGGGCCATAGTGGGTGGCAATGTGGTGGATATCAATGGTGGTGACATCCTTGATGATGCGGTGGTGCTCATCGAGAATGAGCGCATTGCCGCAATCGGCAAACGGGGCGCGGTGAATATCCCCGACGGAACCCAGACCATCGATGCCAGTGGCCTGTGGCTCATTCCCGGGCTGATGAATATGCATGTCCATCTCGGCCTGATCCTGCCGGGGAAAATGGAAGCCGAACTGGCGAATGAGTCGCCCGAGGCGCGGGGGCTGCGCATGATGTTGAATGCCCAGGGCGCACTGGATGCCGGGGTGACGACGATCCGCATGCCCGGTGAACACGCTCACGGCGATATGGCGGTCAAGGCCGCTATCGAACGGGGAGATTACCTGGGCCCCCGGATATTCAGTGCCGGTGAATATCTGGCCATTACCGGAGGCCACGGTTCCGCGGCCGGCGAGACATTTGCCGATGGTCCCTACGAGCTGACCAAGAAGGCGCGCCAGGAAATCAGTCGCGGGGCCAGCTGGGTGAAAATCCTGATTTCCGGCGGTATTGCCACCAACGGTGGTGGCATCGCCGAGCCGCTGATGACGCCGGAGGAAATCAGCGCGGTGGTGGACGCCGCCCACCGCTTTGGTGCCAGGGTGGCCGCCCACTCGGGCTCTCCCATTGCCACCGAAATCGCAGTGGATGCCGGTGTGGACAGCATCGAACACGGTTACTTCCTCGACCGCAACGTACTGCGCAAAATGAAGCAGCAGGGTACTTGGCTGGTACCTACCATTGTCGTCAGCCAGCCTGCCTCGGAACCTTTCTTTCAACGCATCGGCTCCCCCGAGTGGTATCTGCAGCGCCGCAACTCCACCGGCAAGGAACATTGGAAAATGCTGGAAACGGCGATTGCGGAAGGTGTGAACATTGCCCTCGGCACGGACCAGATGCCCCAGGAGCCCAACGACGGCACCACCGCCACCGCGCGGGAGGCGCAGTACTATGTTGAAGCCGGCATGACGCCTCTGCGGGCTCTGCGCGCGGCGACAATAGAGCCGGCCCGCATGCTCGGCGCCCAGGCGGATATCGGTTCGCTTGAGGTCGGCAAGTACGCGGACATCCTTGCTGTCCCGGCGGACCCCACACGCGATATCAAGGCTCTGCGGGATATCCGTCTGGTCATGAAAGGTGGTGAGGTTTATCGCAATGACCTCGCTAAATAGTCGATATCGATACCAAAAGCAATCCATCGAGTACAAGCCAAGAGGCAGACCCATGAAGATCCTGAAAAACTGTGCCAGGCAGGCCCTGCTCGGCGGTGTGGCCATACTGTCGATGCTGCTGCCGGCAGCTTCCCAGGCGCAAGATGCGTCGGGCCCGGTGGAGGGGCTGTGGAAATACACCGGCCTGGTTAGCTCCAGCGGCGATGATATGCCACTGACCGGCATCTTCCTGCTGTCGGAGGGAAAGTTCCTGCAGCAGGCGGTATTCGACGGCGAGCCCTTTGGTGATCAGCGCGCCATGGCGCATAGCGGCACCTACCGGAAAACGGAGAATGGTGTGCAACTCAAGGCGGGCCAGACACTGGGCCTGGCGCCGATGGACGAGGAGTCGCTGTCCGACGCTGGCGTGACCGAACATGAGCTTGATGTTGCGCGAGAGGGCCAGAATATGACGCTGGTCTTTGGCAGTGGTACCGTACAGACCCTCGAAAAGTTGAGTGATGCCAGCGGTGCGGAAATTTATGCGTTGGAAAAGGGCATGCTCGCTTTCGCCGATGGTTACTTCATTGTGGTCAATGGCGACGGTGATCGGGCCGTGACCGGTTACGGGCGTTATCGGCGAGAGGGTGAGCGTTGGCTGCTCGATGTCGTCCGTTGGTCGGAGGCCGCTGGCGCTCTGGCCCAGAACCTGCGGGATGTGACGCTGAGCGCGCGTTTTGACGGCAAGACCCTGATGCTGGCAGACGGGCGCAGCTTCCCGGTAAAACGATAGGTATTCGAGCGCTGGCAGGCTTGCCAGCGAATCCTGACGCGAAGCGGTATTTTCCCGCGCAATACCACTGCTCGCTATCGTTCTGGCCGGAGTGTTTTTCGGCCTTGTTGTGCGTCGCCGTATTTGGTGCAACGCAATCCTGGGACGGTATGGGTTCTCTGCGTCAGTTCCAGCTCAGCGTGTCGACCCGTTCTCCGCCCTTGATCACCAGGTTAAGGTTGTGCAGGGCGGTAATGTCGAGTGCCGGGTCACCATCGACGGCAATGATGTCCGCCAGCTTGCCAGCCTCGATCGTGCCGACACTGTCCGCCACACCGCTGATCCGCGCTGCGCCACCCGTGGCCATGTGTACGACGGCTGGCACGGGGACGCCGGCTTCGACCATCCATTCCATCGTTACGGTAATGCCGCCATAGAAGGTGTCCAGTCCGAGACCGATGGGGATGCCGGCCCGATAGGCCTTGAGTACCTGTTCCTGGCGTTTCCTCACCGCCGGGAAGAAATCTCGCCTTGCCCGGTTGGACTCATTGTCGGCGTAGGGACGGTCTTGCAGCTCCCACTGTGGGTGATTCCTGCGCCAGTTGATCATTTCGTTGCGCAGGAAATATATCCACTCTTTGGCACTTGTGACCTCGTGATCGAGGTAGTTCCACCAGCGCTCGCTAGGGCGAAAGCCGATGTACACCAGCGGTGTCAGGCTGATGCTGGTGCCTTTGCTGGCGAGTAGCTCAATGATGTCGTCCGACAATGGGCGTGCGTGTTCGATGGTATCGGCTCCGGACTCGACGGCAATGCGAATGCAGGAACCCCAGTTGCCTGTACAGTGAACGGTCGCGGGCACGCCCGCATCGTGAGCTGCCTGAATGCCCGCGCCGAGTTCCTCTCGGGTCATTTGCGCGCCGTCCGCAGACGTGTCGACCATGGAAAATTTGATCAGCCGCGCACCTTCATGGAAGTTTTCCCGGACGCGACTCACCACCTCCCAGGGGCCGTCCGCCTGCGACGCTGCTTCATAGCCACCGTGGCCGTGCTTGCTGGTGATCAGCCTGCCACTGGGAATGATTCGTGGGCCGGGTACCATGCCGCTGTCGATGGCCTGCTTGATATCGAAGTCCAGCAGGCCCACCTCGCCTGTCATGCGCATGGTGGTAATGCCGCTGAGCAACTGGGTGCGGGCATTTTTGACCATGCGCATGCCCAGGGAACCGTGACCGCTGGTGGCCTGTGCGAGGCGGCCGGCTCCACCACCACCGGTGTAGCGGTAGCGCAGGTGGCCGTGGGTATCGAACAGGCCGGGCAGGACGGTTCCTGCCCG
>JBKDZQ010000414.1:0-4521 GCA_047971325.1 Parahaliea sp. | reverse complement strand
TGCCATCGTCCCGGAAGCCGCGGAAGGTTACCCCGCAATAGCTGTACTCACTGACCCCGGCAATGGAGCGATAGAGGTCGGTGATGTCGCGGGGTTGGCCCATCCGATGGGCAGGCTGTATAATCGCTGCCTTTCCCAGGCAGGCACCGGAGCTTGTTGTGCCTGCCTGCTTCTCAGCGGATTAAGTGCGTGCTCACCTGGAACTGTGTCTGGAATTTCTGGGCCAGCAGTGGGTTCTGGCGGTCGCTTTGCTGGTCACTGTGGGCATGCTGATTGCTCACGAAACACGCAAGGCCGGCCCGGCGCTCACCCCCCAGCAGGCCATCAACCTGATCAACCGGGAGGGCGGGGTCTTTGTCGACCTGCGCGAGGCGGTGGACTACAAGCTGGGGCATATCATCAATGCGCTCAATATTCCCACCGGCAAAATCGACAGCCGCCGGGGCGAGCTGGAAAAGTACCGCACGGCCCCCATTGTACTGGTCTGCAAAATGGGCCAGCAGGCGGGGGGCGTGGGCAAGAAGCTCAAGGACAATGGCTTTGAGAAAGTCTACAAAATGAAGGGCGGCATGCTGGAGTGGGACAACCTGCAGCTGCCAACCGCCACCTGAACCAGCCGCTCGAACATTGTGCACAGGACATGACAGCCGAAGTCACACTCTACATCACACCCTATTGTCCCTATTGCGTGAGCGCCAGGCAGTTGCTGGACAGGAAGGATGTCGGATTCACCGAAATCGACGTCAGTGGCGATCCTCAGTTGCGCCAGGAGGTCATACAGCGCAGTGGCCGGCGCACAGTGCCGCAAATCTGGATTGGCGAACACCATGTGGGCGGCTTTGATGACCTGGCGGCCCTGGAGCGGCGCGGTGAACTCGATGAGCTGCTCGGGCTGACCGGCACTGACACTTTTTTACCACACCACCAGCGCAGGACAGGAGGGCCCAATGGCCGACGAACAAGCAGCACCCCAGCAGGATGCTCCACAGCAGCAGTTTTCCATGCAGCGCATCTATACCAAGGACATTTCTTTCGAGTCCCCCGCCAGCCCGGCAGTGTTCAGGAAACAGTGGCAGCCCAAGCTCAATATCGACCTCAACACCAAGAGCGACCAGCTGGACGAAAACGGCAACTACGAAGTCGCGCTGACGATCACCCTGACTGCCAGAATAGAAGAAGAAACTGCCTTCCTGGTGGAAGTGCAGCAGGCCGGTATCTTCTTTATTTCCGGTATCGAGGGTGAAAACCTGCGCCGCGTGCTGGGCACCGCCTGTCCCAATATCCTGTTCCCTTACGCCCGGGAGAATATCGATGCCCTGTGTGTGAAGGGCGGCTTCCCGCCGGTCATGCTGGCGCCGGTCAACTTCGACGCCCTGTACCAGCAGGCCCTGGCGCAACAGGCCCGGCAGGCAGTGGGCGGCGAGACCGCTACGCACTGATCCACACCCCCTGTCGCGGGCCGGGCGGTTCATCGCTCTGCCCGCGATGTTTACTACTTCACATCACCTGTCAAAAAAGCCCTGCGGGGCTTGCCAGCTTTCGTGCGCCTGATACGATATTTCAGATGCGGCCTGGTTCGGTGTCTGCCGCTCGATGAATCTCAAGCCCTAGCGGCAAATCACAAGGAATCAAGCAGATGAACGAGGATGTTCGATACAGCGCGCCAGAGGCGGCGCTTGTCGAGGCGCAGGCGGCCGGGGAATACGGCAGCGTTGAAAAAGGGCTGGCGGGAGATTACGAATTTCGCATTGGCGACATTTTTTCTGCCGCCTGGCAAGCGATCCGCGGCAACAAGTGGAAGCTCAATATCGTCGCCGCGGTGGTCTTTCTTATCGCCCTGGCGTATACCGCCATTGTTGCCTTGCTGGGCTTCCTGAGCGGGACGGATGGCACGAGCATCGGCGGTTATCTGCTCAAGCTGCCGGTGGATCTCGTCTACTATGCCATTTCCGCCGTGGTCACCACCGGGCTGTGTGTCATGGGGGCGAAAGTCTCCATGGGACTGCCCACCGCCGGCACCGGCGAACTGTTCCGCTACATGGGGCGCGCACCCGCGGCCCTGCTCACCTACATTCTGATGATGATCCTGATCCTGATTGGCACGCTGCTGCTGATATTGCCCGGTATCTATCTTGCCTTCGCCTATATCTATGCCCTGCCGCTGGCGGTGGAAAAGGGCATGTCGCCCTGGCAGGCACTGGAAACCTCGCGTAAAACCGTAACCCACAAGTGGTTTACCATGTTCGGCTTTGGCCTGGCCATCGGCGTACTGTTCCTGCTCGGCGCCCTGACCCTGGGCATCGCCTATATCTGGCTCACGCCCTTCGCCATCGTCGCCTACGGCATGGTCTACCGCAACCTGTTCGGCCTGGAGCAGGAGAGCCTGTCGGGCTGAGGGTGGTGCGCGCCGGTCTGGATACCCTGCACCAGGTTGTCACGCCGGAGAATATCGACCTGCAGGCGGAATGCGCGGGGCCGGTCAGCCGCTGCCTCGCGCTGCTGGTCGATCTGGGCCTGAAGGCGCTGCTGATGCTGCCGCTGGGCCTGGCCGCCGCCCTGCTGGACCGGGTCGGCGGCGGTCTGCTGTTGCTGGGCTGGTTTGTGCTCGACTGGTTCTATCCGGTGCTGTTCGAGGTGCTGCGCGCAGGGCAGACCCCGGGCAAGCGCGCCCTCGGCCTGCGTGTGGTGCACCTGGACCTGTCGCCGGTCGGCTGGAATGCATCGCTGATACGCAACCTCCTGCGCACCGTGGATTTCCTGCCCATCGCCTACCTGCTGGGTCTGGCGAGCATGTGCATGACCAGTCGTTTCCAGCGCCTGGGCGACCTCGCCGCCGGTACGCTGGTGATTTATCTGGCCGAGGTGCCGCCACCCACCGCCCTGCCGAGGGTCCGCCCGCTACCCCCACCACTGCCCCTCGATCGCGATGAAAGTCGCGCGGTGATTGGCTTTACCCGGCGTGCGCAGCAATTCAGCGACAGCCGGCGGCGGGAACTGGCCGCCATCCTCGCTCCCGCCACCCCCGCCGGCGAACCGGACCCGGTGGCCTACTGGCAGGGTGTCGGCCTGGGCTTCATGGGGGAGCCCTGAGATGGTGAGGAGATGCGGTGAAACAGGCTGAATTCGAGCGTCGGCAGGGCACTCAATGGATGCGTTGCGAGCAACTGCTGGCGGGAGCACCCACCACCGGCGAGGCGTTGCCGGCGCTCTATCGCCGGGTTTGCGCCGACCTCGCCCTGGCCAAGCAGCGCCGCTACAGCCCGGAGCTGGTGGCGCGCCTCAACGATCTGGCGAGCCGCGGCTATTTTGCCATCTACGGTGCCAGCCATCGCCACCAGCGCCTGTGGTTGCGGTTTTTCGTCGTGGATTTTCCCGGCGCTGTCGCCCGCAACAAGTACTATGTGCTGCTCGCGACCCTGCTGTTTGCCTTGCCCGGCCTGGTTTTCGGGTTTGCGACCTTTGTCAACGAGGACCTGGTCTACAGCGTCTTCCAGGCCGAGGAAGTGCGCCAGTTTGAGGCCATGTACGACCCCGGCAATGACCGTGTGGGGCGCGACCGGGATTCCCAGGATGACTGGATGATGTTCTGCATCTATGTCTACAACAATATCGGGATTGCTTTTCGCACCTTTGCTTCCGGGCTGCTGTTCGGTCTTGGCAGTGTGTTTTTCCTGGTCTACAACGGCCTGGCCATCGGCGGTGTGGCGGGACACCTGACCCGCACCGGCTACGGCATCACCTTCTACCCCTTTGTCGCCGGCCACAGCGCCCTGGAGCTGACCGCCATCGTGCTCAGCGGAGCGGCGGGGTTGCGCCTGGGGGCCGCCGTGCTGGCGCCGGGCAGCCAGTCGCGCCTGTCGGCCCTGCGCCGGGCCGCCGCGGAAGCAGCGGTTGTGGTTTATGGCGCCGCGGCGATGCTGTTGCTGGCGGCTGCGGTCGAGGCTTTCTGGTCCTCGCGGACGGGACTGCCGGCGGAGCTGCGCATCGGCGTTGGCCTGGTGCTGTGGTTGCTGGTCCTTGCCTACCTGTGTTCGGGGCGCTCCCGTGGAGCTTGATGAACTGGCCATCAACGCGCGCCAGCGCGGTGGCTGGAGCGCCATCGATCTCGGCTGGTCGCTGGCCCGCCGCTGGTGGCGCACCCTGCTGCTCAGCTGGCTGGTTCCGGCGGCGCTGGTGTTCTGTGTCTTCCACCTGCTCCTGTTCAAATAC
This sequence comes from Parahaliea sp., assembly GCA_047971325.1. Lineage (GTDB taxonomy): Bacteria > Pseudomonadota > Gammaproteobacteria > Pseudomonadales > Halieaceae > Parahaliea. The sequence continues at coordinate 312 of JBKDZQ010000414.1, read as the reverse complement.
CCGACGGTCGCCTTTCTGCTGACCTGGTGGCTGAAGCCCTTGTACGACCGCTTTCCCCTGTACATCCTGAGCCGGCAGCTGTTCGGCGAGGATGTCTCCCTGTCCGCCTGCCTGCGCAACTGGCGCGCCATCTGTGGCCGCGATGCGCTGACCTGGCTGACCTGGTGGCGTTTCAATCCCATGCGCTCCTTCGTGCTGCCGGTCACCCTGCTGGAGGGGCTGCGTGGCGAGCGCCGCAAACAGCGGCTGATGGTGCTGCAGTTTCGCAACAGCGGCTATGCGTTCTGGCTGACCACCATCTGCATCCATATC
>JBKDZQ010000413.1:0-11396 GCA_047971325.1 Parahaliea sp. | reverse complement strand
GGCAAACAGCCAGCGCAGCAGAAAACTACCCACATCGAATCCATGCCTATGCCCATGCGACATGCCAACCTCCGGTCTCAGTATCTGGATGGGCGTCTACGCTAGTGGAATTTGCCGGAGTGAGCAAGCTTCGGGGGAGGCGGCTGACGATCGGGATCAGCTTCAAAAAGGGCAGCCGGTTTGGCTGTGACCGCTGTCGCCAGGCTGGGAAGGGCTCGACCCTGCGGGGCGTTATCTTCCTGATAGCGGGAAAACTCGACTTCGGGTGTATCAGTCCCCATACTGCTTGACCCACTCGAAATTCCAAAGAACCTGATTTCATATCCCAGCGAAGCGAGCGGATCAACGTGGTTCGGCATGGACTCGATGATGAATTAGCCGGATTGATTGAGAGTTAAAAGACAGGGCGTAATGAATAAGGATAACTTCACGTTCATCCACGCAGCAGATATCCATCTCGATAGTGCGCTTCACGGTTTGGAGCGCTATGAAGGAGCGCCCGTCGATGAAATCCGCTGCGCCACGCGCCGTGCCTTTGATAATCTGATCGAACTGGCGATTGATGAGGAAGTGGCATTCGTATTGCTGGCCGGTGACCTGTATGACGGTGACTGGAAAGACTACAATACGGGGCTGTATTTCGTTGAGCGCATGGCAAGATTGCGTGATGCTGGTATCCGTGTGTTCATCGTGGCTGGAAACCATGATGCGGCCAGCCAGATTACCAGGCACCTGCGTTTGCCGGATAACGTAACGCTGTTTTCCACGAAGAAGCCCGAACGGGTTGTCATGGACGATCTGAACGTGGCCATTTGTGGGCAGGGGTTCGCGACACGGGCCGTCACGGAAGATATGTCGCAACACTATCCGCAGGGCGAACCACAACTTTTTAATATTGGTTTACTGCATACCTGCCTGGATGGAAAGCCGGGCCATGAGCCTTACGCACCATGCACAGTGGATGGGCTGCGTTCCAAAGGGTATCAGTATTGGGCACTGGGTCACATCCATAAGCGCGAAGTCGTGAGCGACAAACCATGGATGGTATTCCCGGGCAATATCCAGGGCAGACATATCCGCGAGGCAGGGGCCAAGGGCTGCACTTTGGTCTGGGTGAAAAGTGGAGAGGTTGAGGAGGTAGAGCACCGCGATCTCGATGTGATGCGTTGGACACATTGTGAGCTGGATGTTTCCGCCGCGGAGACGGTTGATGATGTCTATGAACAAGTAAGGCAGGGATTGCTGTCGGCACTGGACGCCGCTGGCGGCAAGCTCGTTGCGATACGTCTGACGTTGCAAGGGGCCTGTTCTGCGCACTTGAAATTGCATGCCGATCGTGAACGCTGGGTTCAGGAGTACCGCGCACTGGCGACAGGGCTTGGTGGAGCTGGTATCTGGTTGGAGAAGGTTTCTTTCAAAACAAAGCCTGCCTCTTCCACGGAGGAGGCGCTTGAACGCGATGATGCATTGAGTGGCTTGTTGCGTGAGATCCAAGACATGGAGCTGGACGCCCCGGCTCTGGACAGGCTGACGGATGAAGTCTCCATGCTGCGTCAGAAACTGCCGGCCGAGCTGCTGACGGGCGACGATCCTTTTGATCCGGCCAGTCCGGAATTTCTTAAGGAGGTGCTGGAGGATATTAAAGAGCTTCTCGTCAATCGCTTGTTGTCCACAGAGAATGTGTCATGAGGATTCGGGCATTGAATCTCACCGCATTCGGGCCGATTACACAAAAAGAACTGGTGTTTGACGAAGTCGGTCTGCATATTGTCTATGGCCCCAACGAGGCGGGAAAAAGCTCAGCGCTACGTGGATTGAAAGCCCTGCTTTATGGCATTGATGAGCGAACGCCCGATAACTTTATTCATACAAACAACAAGCTGCGTATCCAGGGAAGTTTGCTGACTTTCGGTCATCCTGAACTCGACTTCATCCGGCGAAAGGGCCGCAAGAATACGTTGCTGTCCCCAGGCGGTGGTGAGCTGGATGAGCAGGTGCTGGCGCCGTTTCTCCAGGGCGTAACACCAGAACTCTTCGAGTCTCTTTTTGGTATTGATCATCGGGCGTTGGTGCAGGGCGGGAATGAAATCCTTGAGCAGAAAGGAGAGGTCGGGCAAGCATTGTTTTCGGCTGCACTGGGTAGTCGCGCATTGCACAGCGTACTTAAAGGCCTGGATGATTCGGAAAAGAATCTTTTTCTTCCCGCGGGTTCAAAGCCGCTCATCAACGCCGCTATTCGAACACATGCGGACCTGAAAACTAAAATCAGGAAATGTTCGCTATCGTCAAGAGAATGGGATGAGCATCGTCGAGTATTGCTGTGTACTGTGGATGAGCTTAAGGGAGTTCAGTCCGAACTTGCGGACAAGCGGACGGAAGTCAATCGTTTGCAACGTATACAGCGGGTTTTGCCAAAACTCTCCCGACGACGTGAACTGTTGCAGGAACTGGAAGTGCTCGGTGACGTGGTCGTGCTTCCCGACGATTTTTCTGGACGTCGCCGGACGGCAATCAATACGTTGGAGAGCGCTCAAGCCATCGTGGACAAGGCAACGCCTCGTCTCGAAGGATTGCAGCAGCAACTTATGGGCTTATCCATCAACCAGGCATTGATGGAACAGGCAGAGAACATTGAAGATCTCCATACGCGTCTGGGTGGTCATCGAAAGGCGCAGCAAGACCGGCCGTATCTTGATGCAGAAAACAGGCAACTATTGGCAGATGTTGAGTCGATACTCAAGGAGAATCGTTCCGACCTCGAGCTCAAGGACGTTGAGCAATTGCGTCCAGTATTGACAAGGCGACAGCAGATCGGCGATCTGGGCGGTAAAGCGGCTGTGCTGAATGCCCGTATAGAACAGGCCGAGTCCGGTCTTCGTGAGACAGAAAGACGCCTCAATACTGCTCGCAAGGAACGTGGCGAGATTGTTCAATCGCGCCCCACGGATGCTTTGCGCCGAGCCATTAACGCTGCCAGAAAACAAGGCGATCTGGATGCATCGATCCAGTCTGCCCAGAGCCAAACGGCAAGCCTGCAAACAGAATGCGGGGCTGGTCTCTCAAGGCTCACCCTATGGGAAGGCGAGCTGGAAGAGGTGACTGGATTGGCATTGCCCAGCCGGGAAAGCCTCCATCAGTTTGAAGCGCGCTACGCTGATCTTTCAAAACGTATGCAGCGGTTTGAGGAGAAAAAGAACGAGCTGGCTGATGACTTACGGGATACAGCGCAAAGACTGGAAGAAATCGAGCGCGTTGGCGATGTGCCGACCGAAGCTGCTCTTGTCCATGCCCGCTCTGAACGCGATGCGCTTTGGCAGTTGCTGCGCAGCCAGTGGGTGGACGGTAGGGACGTATCTGCCGAGGCAAGTGAATATCAGAGTGAAGGCACATTGCCTGATGCCTTCGAAAATCGCCTCTCCGGCGCTGACGAGGTATCCGATCGGCTGCGCCGTGAAACCGATAGGGTCCATGCCTTGGCGAGCCTTCAGGCCAGACGCAGTGGAGCGCAACAGCAAGTTGAGAAAATTGCTGAGCAGCTGGAGGCAGCCAGCTTCGAAAAAGCGCAATTGGATGCTGACTGGCAGGCAATATGGACTCCCTGCCAAATTTCGCCACGTACTGCGCGGGAAATGCGAACCTGGCTGGATGCCTTTGAAGAGCTGCGCGATCAGGTGGGGCAGCTCGATCTGCTCCGCCAGAAAGTGCGCGAACGGGAGCGCAATCGCACCACGCACATCCAACGGCTGAACGAGCAGCTGGTTGCGCTGGGAACAGCAGGCTCCACATCGGTGGAATTGGAAGCGGTACTTCTTGAATGCGAAGCCCTGGCCAGCCAGTTTGATGAAGCTAAACGCAAACACGATTTACTGAGTAAGGAAGTAAAGGGCAGGGAATCTGACGTTGAATCGTTGAATGAAGAGCACCGGTTGGCAACGGAAGCACTCGAAGCCTGGAAGATACAGTGGGCGATGCAGATGCAAGGTGTTGGTCTGCACGGCGACACGTCGCCATCAGTGGTCGACGATTTCGTTGAAAACGTCAGAACACTGTTTTCAAAACTGGGTGAAGCCGGGAGACTTCGCATACGTATCAATGCCATCGATGAAGATGCCGCCGCATTCCGGTCCCAGGTCCAGGCTATGGTCGCCAGTATTGCTCCCGAACTGGGTGACGTGCCTGCCGATGATGTCGTCGTTCGTCTTAACGCGTTGTTATCTGATAACCGGTCAAGGCACACGAAACGGCAACAGATCGAAGAGCAGATCGAACAGGCAGCGCAGGAGATACAGGAATCGAATGCCGCCATCCAGACTATGATGGGTCGTCTGGATGCGTTATGCGTGGAAGCCAGATGTGATGGTGAGGTGCAGGGAAGCACTAGTGCCGCGAGCGCAGGGATGCGCAAGAGCGGCTATGCCCAGCTTGATGCGGCGGAACGTCGGTCCGCTGATTATCGGCGAATCAAGGGTGCCATTGAATCGATAGAGCAGGAAATTCTGGGTTCAGGCGAAGGCAGTACCATTGGGGAGTTACAGACCCAGGCAGAGGGTGTCGATCCGGATAGTTTGCCGGGGTACATCGCGGAATTGAACAATGCCATCGAGGACGAGCTGGAGCCCAGGCGCATTGAGCTCGCGGAGGCAAAAGGGCGCGCAGAAAAAGAGCTGGAACTCATGGATGGCAGCGATCATGCGGCGGAACTCGCTGATCAGGCGCAGGCCGTACTTGCAGGTATTCGCTCAGATGCCGAGCGCTATATTCAGGTGAAGTTGGCGGGCAAGATACTGCGTGACCAGATTGAGCGATATCGTCAGGAAAACCAGGGGCCACTGGTCAAGCGCGCCAGCGAACATTTTGCGACACTGACTCTGGGGTCATTTGGTGGGCTCATGACGGACTTCAATGATCGTGATGAACCCATCCTCGCCGGCATTCGTCCCGGAGGCGAGCGCGTCACCGTCGAAGGTATGAGCTCGGGAACGCGAGATCAGCTTTACCTGGCGCTGCGTCTCGCATCACTGGAGAAATACATGGAGTCGTCCGAGCCCATGCCGTTTATTGTTGATGACATTCTGGTGGATTTTGATGATGCGCGCTCACAGGCAGCATTGAACTCACTGGCTAGCCTGGCTGAGAAGACCCAAGTCATTCTGTTTACCCATCATTCGCGGGTTGTCGAGCAGTCTGAGCGGCTGTCGGGTTCCGTTCGTGTCCATGAGCTGTAGAGCAATCAACGGGCGGTTTCTCTGATGGCCCCCGGGCGACCCACTTCCCGTTTGCTCAATGCCACGCTCCCCTTGACCAGGCTCCCCCTGAAACCCCAAAGGGGACATTTCTACTATGGGCAAAGAGGGCATTACAACTTTGGACCTACACAGTCACAGATTCAACTTGCGCCACCAGTGCAAAGCCGCTAGAATCCGCGCCTCGAATTTTACCCGGCAGGTCCTCCTGCCGTTCTCCTTGCCACACCGCCTCCCCGGGGAGTGACGGGTGGCATTAACCCGTAAGGAGCACACCATGCGTCATTACGAAATCGTGTTCATGGTCCACCCGGACCAGTCCGAACAAGTGCCCGGCATGATCGAGCGCTACTCCAACGCCATCCAGAAAGACGGCGGCAGCGTCCATCGTCTGGAAGACTGGGGCCGTCGCCAGCTGGCCTACCCCATCAACAAGATCCACAAGGCACACTATGTGCTGATGAATGTGGAAGCTTCCAACGAGGCGATGGAAGAGCTCACCACCACCTTCCGTTACAACGACGCCGTGATCCGCAACCTGGTTATCCGTCGCGACGAGGCCATCACCGACGAGTCCTTCATCATGAAGGCCGAGAAGGAGAGCCGCGAACGCAAGACCCGCTCTGAAGAGCGTCGGGCTGCAGACAACCGGGCCCGCGGCGATGATTCCGCTGCCGATGATGAGAAGGACGGTGACGACGCCGCCGAATAAGGCGGCGTCGCGTTCTCCCTTCTTGCGTAACGACCGAGCTTAAACAGGAGCACTGACCATGGCACGCTTTTTCCGTCGCCGTAAATTCTGCCGTTTCACCGCCGAAGGTGTGAAAGAGATCGACTACAAGGATCTGGAGACCCTCAAAGCCTACATTTCCGAAACCGGCAAGATTGTGCCGAGCCGCATTACCGGCACCAAGGCCAAGTACCAGCGCCAGCTGGCCTCCGCGGTGAAGCGCGCCCGCTTTCTGGCCCTGCTGCCCTATACCGACTCGCACCAGTAACCTTCCGGCTGTGCGCCAGACGGGCGCTGCCCGTGGCGCATCGGGTCTCCATGGATAGTGGCAGGAGCTTGCGGTGAAAGCCCTGGCGGAATTTGTCATGCGCGGCCGCCTGCAGAGCCTGCTGGTGGCAATGGCCGGCGCCGGCAGCCTGCTGTTGTGCTGGGTCAGCGCTGCGGTGATTGCGCTGGTCACCCTGCGCCGGGGCGCGGGTCAGGGCGCCTGGCTGCTGCTGTGGGCGCTGTTGCCGGCAGGCGCCCTGATGCTGGTGTTCGGCGACGGCGGCCCGCTGGCGTTGCTGGTGGCCACCACTGCCCTGGCCCTGGTGCTGCGGGCCACCGTCAGCCTGCCGCTGGCGATACTGGCCAGCGTGCCGGTGGCGGTACTGAGCGGTTTCGGCCTGCTGCTGTTTGGCCAGGTCATGCTGGAGCAACTGGTGGGCGTGTTCGACCAGTTTCTCGCCGGTCTGGAGCAGCAGCTGGCGGCGTCGAATGGCCAGGTGGTGCGCCTGTTGCGCCCCACAGGGGTGCAGATCGCCGGTATGATGGGCACGGCCACTGGCGTGCTATCGGTGATCTGCCTGCTGCTGGCACGCTGGTGGCAGGCACTGCTGTACAATCCGGGCGGGTTCGGGGCGGAGTTTCGGGCCCTGCATTATCCGCCAGCTATCACCCTGGCCATGGTGGTGCCGGGCCTGTTGCTGGCCAGTCTGGGCATGGAGTACCGAACCTGGGCGGTAATGTGCCTGATCCCGCTCAATTTTGCCGGCATCGCGCTGGTACACGCCCGGGTGGCGTGGCGCGGGCAGGGCAGTGGACGGCTGACAGTGTTTTACCTGTTGTGGCTGTTCCTGGATCCGGTGAAGCTGGTGGTGGTGGCTGCGGCGGTTGCCGATAGCTGGTTGCGCTTTCGCCAGCGCTGGGTGTCGAAGTAGGGCCGGTGAAGGCTGCGACTGAGACTGAGACCGACAATAGAATTCGTAAACAGCGGGAGCCACAGCAAGCTCCCCGCAGACAGAGGAAAGTAAGATGGAAGTCATTTTGCTGGAAAACATCGTCAACCTCGGTGGCCTGGGCGACAAGGTTGACGTGAAAGCCGGCTACGGCCGCAACTACCTGGTACCCCAGGGCAAGGCAGTGCCGGCGACCGAGGCCAGTATCGCCGAGTTCGAGACCCGTCGCGCAGAGCTGGAAGCCGCGGCAGCCGTGGCACTGACCGCTGCCCAGGGACGCGCCGACGCGTTGAACGCGCTGGAGGTGGTCAGTATCGCCGCCAACGCCGGTGAGGAGGGTAAACTGTTCGGTTCCGTGGGCACCCGCGACATCGCCGAGGCACTCACCGCCGCTGGCTGCGAGGTGGACAAGTCGGAAGTCCGCCTGCCCGATGGCGTCCTGCGTGAACTGGGTGAGTACGAGGTGGGTATCCAGGTGCACGGTGACGTCACCGCCCTGGTGACCATCGCCGTCATCCCCGAGTAAGCTCGCGCCCCTGTACCACCTGCCCTGCGGCGGCTGGTGCAGCCTTCTGTACACCGGCCACTGGCCGGTGTACTTGTCTGTGGGGGCGCTGGGTATGGCTTGCCCATGCCCGCGTTGCGCAAGGCGGCCGGCCAGGTCCGCCAGATCTTCAGACAGCGCTTACGGTTGGGGCCTATAGAGGGTTATATTGGCTGCCCTAATTGGCTACCCTGTGCGGGTTTTGAGCAATACACCCCGATAGCCACAGCCAGACACCGACCGAGCCCATGTCCGAAGCCGATTACCCCGACCTGCCGCCGCCGGAATACGACCGCGATGTCGCCCGTATCAAGATGCAGCCGCACTCCATCGAGGCGGAGCAGTCGGTGCTGGGCGGCCTGCTGTTGTCCTCGGGGGAGGGCTGGGATGCCGTAGCGGAGGCGGTCAGCGCCACCGACTTCTACCGCCCTGACCACCGCCAGATTTTTCGCCAGATCGCCCGCTTGGCGGATGCCTCCGAGCCGGTGGATGTGATCACCGTCGCCGACAAGCTGGCCGCAGCCGGCGAGCTGGACGCCGCCGGTGGCTTCGCTTACCTGGCGGAACTGGCCAGCAACACCCCCAGCGCCTCCAATATCCGTGCCTACGCTCAGGTGGTGCACGAGCGCGCGGTGCTGCGCAGGCTGATCGAGGCCGCCCAGTCCATCGCCGAGAGCGGTTTTCACCCCGAGGGCCGCAGCGCCGACGAGCTGATCGACGAGGCCGAGCGTCTCATCATGCAGATCTCCGAGCAGGGCCCCAAGGCCGGCGGGCCGAGGGAGGTCAACCCCCTGCTACAGGCGGCCCTCGAACGCATCGAGGAGCTGTTCAACAGCGGTGGTGACATCACCGGCCTGAGCAGCGGTTTTGCCGATCTTGACAAGATGACCTCTGGTTTGCAGCCCTCCGACCTCATCATCGTGGCCGGGCGCCCCTCGATGGGCAAGACCAGTTTCGCCATGAACCTGGTGGAGAACGCCGTGCTCGGCCAGGAGCGGCCCATCCTGGTGTTTTCCATGGAGATGCCCGCCGAGCAGCTGGTGATCCGCATGCTGTCGTCCATCGGCAAGATCGACCAGACCCGTATCCGCAATGGCCGGCTTGAGCAGGAGGACTGGCCCAAGCTCTCCGCCGCGGTGGCCAAGCTCAAGGACGTGCCCCTGTTCATCGACGATACGCCGGCCCTCACGCCCACCGAACTGCGCACCCGCGCCCGGCGGGTGGCCCGGGAGCACGGCGGCCTGGGCATGATCATGGTGGACTATCTGCAGCTGATGCAGATCGCCGGCTCCGCCGAGGGGCGCACTGCGGAGATCTCGGAAATTTCCCGCAACCTGAAGGCCATCGCCAAGGAGTTCCAGTGTCCGATGGTGGCGCTGTCGCAGCTCAACCGCTCTCTGGAGCAGCGGCCCAACAAGCGTCCGGTGAACTCCGACCTGCGCGAATCCGGCGCCATCGAGCAGGATGCGGACGTGATCATGTTTATCTACCGCGACGAGGTCTATAACGAGGACTCGCCGGACAAGGGTGTGGCGGAGATCATCATCGGCAAGCAGCGTAACGGCCCCATCGGCATCTGCCGGCTGGCCTTTGTCGGGCAGTTCACGCGCTTTGAGAATCTGGCGCGGGGGAATTACGAGGATTACGCGTAGTACTTTGCATGGCACATGGCGTGCGCGAGGTACTGCGCACTCCGGCCTGTAGCCGGCAGGGCTTGCGAAACGGCCACTGCTGCGCCAGTCGCGCCGGCTGCTGCGCAACTCGACCATTTTGCTACGCAAAAATTTGGGACTCGATCAGTGCTCGCAGAAAGCCCCGTCGCGACTGGCTCCGCAAAGCGTGGCCTGATGATTTCGCAAGCCCTGCCGGCTACAGGCCTGACATCGAGGGTGAGTTGGGCTGCCAAGCCAAGCGGGGCAGAAGCTCAAATCCCCGTTTCCTCCCGTAATTTGCGCAACCACGCCAGTTGCTCCTCCGCCGGCAGTGGGGCGCTCTGGTGGCGCTCCAATGCCGCTTCCCGGGGGATGACCAGGGCTTCCCCGCGCATCACCCGGATGCAGTAGTTGCGGTAGTGGCGCTCGAATACCGGCCAGCTGCGGTGCTCGGCCTGGTTGGCGAGAAAAAACCAGCCGCTGTCGCGCCCGGCCAGGTAGACCGCGGGGTGAGACCAGCGCTGACCGGCCTTGGGGGAGCGGGCGTTACAGGCTTCCAGGTAGGCGTCGTGGGCAGTGGGCAGGCCGAGGTCCGCCAGACCCTGCTGGCAGCACTGGTGCATGCGGTGCAGGGTGGGCAGGTACTCGCTGTGTTCAATGGCGTGACGGGCGCCGCGCAGAACTTGCTCCACCGGGTAATCGCGCAGGGAGTCCAGCCACAACTTTTTGATCTGCTTGAGCTGTTCGGCGTCGGGGAAGGCGGCGTAGTACTGGTTGTGGTAGTTGAGGCGGAACAGGGCGAACACCTGGTTGATGGCCTCGATGTGTTCCTGCGGGGCGGCGGGCCGCTCGCGCTCAGTTGGCCCAGGAGGTGTCGCTGAGGTCGTCCGCGAGGCTTCTATCCCTTGTGCGACCCGCTGAATGAGATCCCGGCTGTTGTCTGTCATGTTGCTGCCCCGTCTGTTGCATCTGATGCTGCCGCGCCCAGTGGTATTTTACATGTTGCAGGAACTTGCTGTTCCAGGAGGTATGAGCCTGCCCGCTATCGCGCCAGTATACGATGAACTCCGACAGCAAGGCCCGGGCGAACTGGTCGTCGATATGTGACATGCTCAGAATGTCGTAGACGTCCTGGTCGGGCTGCCAGTCGGCCCGGATGGGCGCCGGCTCGCCGGCGCGAACCACGTTATTGTAGCGCGCCCACTGCAGGCGGATGTGCTGGATGAAGCGGGTGTTGAGCTCCCGCGGCGGCTCGCCCCGCTCACGCCAGTAGAGCACGAATTCGGGAATGGCTTCCTCGATGAAGTCCCGGTCCACGCCGCTGCGGGTCATGATCTCCAGAGCGTCGTCGCTGGGGCGCCAGTCGCGCTCCAGTGGAGGGTTGTCGGTGCTGCGTCGGGCCTCCTCGCCGACCTGCTGCTGGTGGTGGCGCCACTCACTGGTGACATGCTGGCGGAACTTGTTCTCCCAGGCGTGGCTGGTGCCGCCGCGCTCGCGCCAGTAGTAGATGAAATCTTCCAGCTGTTCCAGGGCGAAGTCGCGCGGTATGTTGTGGTTCAGGGCCAGCAACTGGAGCAGATCCTCGCTGGGCGCCCAGTTTTCTGGCAGGGTGGCGGCGCTGCGTGGCTGGCGCGCTTGCGTTGCGGTGGCGGCCGGGGCCTGCACATGGGCGCGGTGTCGGGCTGGGGCTGGCTCATTCAGCGCGAACACCAGTTGCCGGCTCTGGTGCAGTGGAGGCGATGCCACCAGCAGCACGCCCTTGTCCACCAGGCTGCGCAGGATGCGGTGTAGTTGGACGGGTTCCCAGAAGGGCAGCAGGCGAAGCAGGCTGTCGTGGTTTACGGTCAGCCAGGCATAGCCATCCCGCAGCGAACTGGGATGGTGCTGTAGCAGGCCGTGCAGCTGTTGCAACAGGATGGCCTCCTCCAGCCCGATGGTTGCCGCCAGGCCGGGGGAAAACACCAGCTGCTGCTCGGGGACCAGGGAGGAGTCGGACATGAAAGCTCGCTT
>JBKDZQ010000412.1:0-2480 GCA_047971325.1 Parahaliea sp. | reverse complement strand
TCATGCCATCGGAGGTGCGCACCAGCAGGGGATCGTCGAACAGCACCCGCAGGCGGCGCAGGCCGTTGCTCATGGCGGGCTGGGACAGGTTGAGCTGGTTGGCGGCCTGGGTGACGTTGCGCTCCCTGAGCAGGGCGTCCAGGTAGACCAGCAGGTTGAGATCGATCCGGTTGAGGTTCACGAAAACGTCCTTGCCGCAATAGTGTGATTCACAAGGTGAATGCCTGCGATGTCATTGATTGATTGGGCAAATTATACGCCGCCGGCTACAATTGCCAATGAGAGACTGGCCCGAGGTGCTGGTTTCCCGTTTGTTTATCATCACCTACTGCGGAATTTCCCCCATGGCCAACTATCGCGCCCCCCTCGACGACATGAACTTTCTTATCGACGAACTGCTGCAGGCTGGCGATCGTCTCGGTGAACTGCCGGCTTACGCCGAATTCGGGGTGGGACCAGAGCTGTCCACCGCCCTGCTGGACGAAGCCGCCAAGCTGGCTGGTGATGTGATTTCGCCGCTGCGAAGGGTGGGTGACGAGCAACCCGCCTCCTGCGCCGATGGCAAGGTTACCATCTCCCCCGGTTACGCCGAGGCGCTGCGGCAACTGGGGGCAGGGGGTTGGCTGGGCATCACCGCCGATCCGGCTTTCGGCGGTCAGGGTCTGCCGGAGCTGTATTCCACCGCCGCCTTCGAAATGTGGAACAGCGCCGATATGGCGCTGGCCCTGCAACCCGTGCTGAGCACTGGCGCGGCGCTGGCCATCGCCGCCCACGGCAGCCAGGAGCAGAAGCAGCGCTGGCTGCCGAAAATGCACGGCGGCGAATGGGCTGGCACCATGAACCTGACCGAGGCAGGGGCTGGTTCTGACCTTGGGGTGATGAAGACCCGGGCGGTGCCAGAGGGCGATCACTACCGCATTCACGGCCAGAAAATCTTTATCACCTGGGGTGATCACGAGACCTTCGACAACATTGTACATCTGGTGCTGGCCAAGCTGCCGGACGCCGAAGAAGGCAGTGGTGGCATTTCCCTGTTCATTGTGCCCAAGTTCCTGGTCAATGAGGATGGCAGCCTGGGCGCGCGCAACGACGTCTACCCGGTCTCTGTGGAGCACAAACTTGGCATTCACGGCAGCCCCACCTGCGTGATGGCCTTTGGTGATGGCGAGGGTGCCATCGGCTACCTGCTGGGCCAGGAAAACCACGGCCTGGCGGCCATGTTCACTATGATGAACGAGGCCCGGCTGAAGGTGGGCATACAGGGCCTGGGCATGGCCGAGGGTGCCTACCAGCAGGCGGTGGCCTACGCCCGCGAGCGGGTGCAGGGTGGTGTGCCGATCATCGAGCACCCCGATGTGCGGCGCATGCTGCTGACCATGCGCTCCCTCAACGAGGCCATGCGCGCCCTGGTCTACAGCGAGGCGTTGACCATGGACCTGGCACACACCGGCCCCGAGGCCCAGCGGGCGGAAGAGCAGCGGCGGGTGGACCTGATGATTCCCGTCATCAAGGGCTGGATGACCGAGGTGGGCCAGGAATTGACCTCCCTCGGTGTACAGGTGCATGGCGGCATGGGCTATATAGAGGAAACCGGCGCCGCCCAGTACCTGCGCGACGTGCGCATCGCCGCCATCTACGAGGGCACCAACGGTATTCAGGCCGCCGACCTGGCGGGTCGCAAGCTGGGTCGCGATGGTGGCAGCACCATGCTGGTGGTGCTGGAGCAGGTGGCGGCGACGGTGGCGGCGCTGGAGGCCAGCGGCGATCAATCCCTCGCCATGATGGCCGCCGCCCTGGATATCGCCCAGGCGGACCTGCAGCGGACCACCGGGCAGATGGTGGCGCGCCTGGCCGCCGATGCGAACACGGCCCTCGGCGCCTCTTTCGACTACATGATGCAGGCGGGCTACCTGCTGGGCGGCTGGCATCTGGCGCGCTCCGCCCTGCTGTGCCACCAGCGGCTGGCCCAGCGCGAGGACCGCGATTTCTACCGCCGCAAGATGGCGACCGCCGCCTTCTACGCCGAGGTGGTGCTGCCGCGTTGTGCCGGCCATGCGGGCGCCCAGGACGGTGCCGCCGGTGCACTTTGCAACTACCGCGAAGACTGGTTCTGAAGCCCGCCCATTGCTGTTGCCACTATCACCTTGACCGGGAGAACCCTGTGACCGCACCCTCCACCCCCGACCTTTCCGATGTCGCCCCCGAGGCGCTGGCCATCGAGCTGCCGCTGCAGAATTACGGCGGGCGCCGGCGCTTCGGCGGTCGCGCCGTTACCATCAAGTGTTTCGAGGACAACTCGCTGGTCAAGTCCTGTGTGGGCGAGCCGGGGGAGGGCCGGGTGATCGTGGTCGATGGCGGTGGCTCCCGTCGCCGCGCCCTGCTTGGCGACATGCTGGCCGGGCAGGCCGCCGCCAATGGCTGGGCCGGGCTGGTCATTTACGGGGTGATCCGCGACGTCGACGAGATTGGCGCCACCGACC
>JBKDZQ010000411.1:0-5161 GCA_047971325.1 Parahaliea sp. | reverse complement strand
CTTCGAGTGCATTGTCGATCGCGACAAGCACTTCTTCATGGAAATGAACACCCGTATTCAGGTGGAACACCGGGTCACCGAACTGTGTTACGCGCTGAAATTCGCCAACCCGGACAACCCCGAGGACTATTTTGTCGTAGAGTCCCTGGTGGAGGCCATGGTGTTGCTGGCCGCCCACGGCAAGCGCCTGCCGCGTCCGGAGCGCATCCTGCGCCATAAAGATAGTGTCGAGGCGCGTCTGAATGCCACCAACCAGGCACTGCAACCCAGCGCCGGCGGGGTGATCGAGGCCTGGTCCGATGCCGTACAGGGCGAGATCCGCGACGACCAGGGCATCAGCCTGCACAACCCCGACACCGACGTGTTCATGAAGTACACCCTGGCAGGGGCCTACGATTCCAATATCGCCCTGCTGCTGACGGTGGGGGAAACCCGCCTGGATACCTATGAGCGCTTGGCCGAGGTGATCCGCCAGACCAGCATGCGCGGTCGTGACCTGGCTACCAATCTGGAATTCCACTACGGCCTGGTGAACTGGTTCATCGGCCAGAACATCAATGCCCGGCCCACCACCCGCTTTATCGTGCCCTACCTGACGGCGGTGGGCGAACTGCGGGAACAGGCCAATGGCGTCGATCTCGACTACGCCTGGCGGGAAGTCTGCCGCAAGGCCCAGCAGGGGCACGATGGCGACACACTGCGGGCGCTGGCCAATACCCTGGAGCGCAAGGAAACCCTGCTGCTGCGCCCCCTGCAGTTGCTGCTGGACGAGCCCCACGTGCTGTCTGGCTGGCTCAGCACCAACCGCGACTGCTATACCCTGATCGATGGCCGGGTGAGCTGGAACGAAAACCCGATCGAACTGCTGGCGGACACCTACCACTTCCTCAATATGGACTATGTGGCCGGTGCTCCCGCCGCCAATATGATCTGGGATCACGATCATGATGTGCTGCAGCAGGGCGTGGACTTCTACGCCGAGCTGAACAACCGCGTGGATGCCGGTGACTGGGTGGCGCTGCAGACCCTGCTGGCCAGTTCCGAAGTCCCCGCCGGCTTCAGCGAGGCTGACTGGCAGCAGGTGCGCGCCGCCCACAAGGGCTTCCAGGCCGGTGTCGACATTCTGGCTGTGCTGCCTGCCATCGCCGAGGCCACCGGTTACTTCGAGCTGATGGTGAACCCCGATCTGAGCATCAACATTCCCGAACGCTTGCTGGGCAAGGAACTCCAGGACCGCATGGCCAAGGTACTGGTGCCGCCGCCGGTGGCCAAGTCCGACGAAATCCTGGCGACCAGCGGCGGTATGTTCTACGGCCGTGAGACCCCGGCCCACGAGGTCTACGTGAAGGAGGGCGACCACTTTGAAGCGGGAGCCCCCCTGTACATTGTGGAAGTGATGAAGATGTTCAACAAGGTGTACGCTCCCTTCTCCGGCACCATCGACAAAGTGCTGGTGGAGAACGACGGGGTGATCATCAGCAAGGGCCAGCCCCTGTTCAAGATCACCCCCGACGAGAAGATCGTGGTGCAGACACCCGAGGAAATCGCCGCCCGGCGTCGGGAGATTACCGGGCGTTTCCTGCAGCAGATAGCGTGAGGCCCATGCCATGATTACCGGACTCGACCACATTGCCATCGCCGTGCCCGACCTGGAAAAGGCGGTGCGGCGCTTCCTGGAGGATTTTGGCCTGAACTACGAGGGCACCGAGGATGTGGCGGCGGCGAAAACCTCCACCGCATTCTTCCCACTGCCGCCGACCAGTATCGAGCTGGTTCATCCGCTCAATGGCGAGGGCCCGATTGCCACTTACCTGGCAAAGAAGGGCGGAGGCCTGCACCATCTCTGTTTTCGCACCGACGACATCCACGCCGATGTGGCGCGGCTCAAGGACAAGGGCTACCAGTTCCTGTCCGAGGCGCCCAGCCCCGGCGCCCACGACTGTCTGGTGATCTTCATTCACCCCAAGAGTTGCGACGGAGTGCTGATCGAGCTCTCCCAGCCGCCGGCGGGACACTGATCGCTGGATCGCCCCGGCTAACCGGACCATTGCGCCTGGCCCCTGAGGATACCATCATGAGTGACAAGCTTTACGACAAGAATGCCGCCACCCCCGAGGCCTGGCGCGAACTGGCCAGCGAGCAGATGAGGGGCAAGAATCCCGACATCCTCACCTGGCAGACGCCGGAAGACATCCCGGTCAAGCCGCTGTACACCGCAGCGGATACCGCAAACCTGCCCTACACCGACACCATGCCGGGCCTGTCACCTTATATTCGCGGCCCCCAGGCCACCATGTACGCCGGGCGCCCCTGGACCATCCGCCAGTACGCGGGTTTCTCCACCGCCGAGGCGTCCAACGCTTTCTACCGCAAGGCGCTGGACGCCGGCGGGCAGGGGGTATCCGTCGCCTTCGACCTGGCCACCCACCGCGGCTATGACTCCGACCACCCGCGGGTGACCGGCGATGTGGGCAAGGCCGGCGTGGCCATCGACTCGGTGGAGGATATGAAAATTCTCTTCGACGGTATTCCCCTGGATCAGGTGTCGGTGTCGATGACCATGAACGGCGCCGTGTTGCCGGTACTGGCGGGTTATATCGTCGCCGCGGAGGAGCAGGGCGTGGGCCAGGACCAGCTCGCCGGCACCATCCAGAACGATATCCTGAAAGAATTCATGGTGCGCAACACCTACATCTATCCGCCGGCGCCGAGCATGAAGATTATCGGCGATATCATCGCCTACTGCTCGCAGCATATGCCGCGCTTCAACACCATTTCCATCTCCGGCTACCACATCCAGGAGGCCGGGGCCAACGCGGCGCTGGAGCTGGCCTACACCCTCGCGGACGGAAAAGAGTACATCCGTACCGCGCTGGCGGCGGGCCTGGGTATCGACCAGTTTGCCCCGCGACTGTCCTTTTTCTGGGGCATCGGCATGAACTTCTACATGGAGATCGCCAAGATGCGTGCCGCGCGCCTGCTGTGGGCGCGCATCGTATCCGAGTTCAAGCCGAAAAATCCCAAGAGCTCAATGTTGCGCACCCACAGCCAGACTTCCGGCTGGTCGCTCACCGAGCAGGATCCTTACAACAACGTGGTGCGCACCACCATCGAGGCCATGGCGGCGGTATTTGGCGGCACCCAGTCCCTGCACACCAACGCCCTGGACGAGGCCATCGCCCTGCCCACGGAATTCTCCGCCCGCATCGCCCGCAACACCCAGCTTATCATCCAGGAAGAGAGTGGTATCACCAAGGTGGTGGACCCCTGGGGTGGTTCCTATCTGATGGAATCCCTCACCCAGGATATTGCCGACAAGGCCTGGGAGCTGATCGAGGAAGTGGAGGCCGCCGGCGGCATGGCCAAGGCCATCGAGACCGGCATGCCCAAGCTGCGCATCGAAGAGGCCGCGGCGCGCAAGCAGGCCCGTATCGACCGCGGCGACGATGTGATTGTCGGTGTCAACAAGTACAGGCTGGCGGCCGAAGAAGACGTCGAAGTGCTGGAAATCGACAACGAGGCGGTGCGCCAGTCCCAGCTCCGGCGCCTGGCCAAACTGCGCGAAGATCGCGATGAGGCCGCCGTGGAGGCCATTTTGGAGGACATCTACCAGTGCGCCCGGAGCGGGCAGGGCAACCTGCTGGCACTGGCCATCGAGGCCACCCGCCGACGGGCCACGGTGGGTGAAATCTCCTTTGCCATGGAGCGCGAATTCGGCCGCTTCAACGCCCAGGCCCAGACCGTGTCCGGCGTGTACGGTTCGGCTTTCCAGAAAGACGAGAACTGGCAGGGCATCAGCAGGGATATCGACAGCTTTGTCGAACAGCACGGCCGTCGACCACGCATGCTGGTGTGCAAGATGGGCCAGGATGGCCACGACCGCGGCGCCAAGGTTATCGCCACCGCCTTTGCCGACGTGGGTTTTGACATCGACCTGTCGCCCATGTTCTCCACCCCCGAGGAAGTGGCCCGCCAGGCCATCGAGAACGACGTCCATGTGGTAGGGGCCTCATCGCTGGCCGCCGGCCACAAGACCCTGGTGCCGCAACTGGTGGAGGAACTGCACAAGCAGGGCGCTGACGACATCGTGGTGATTGCCGGCGGGGTGATTCCACGCCAGGACTACGACCACCTCTACCGGGCTGGCGTGAAATGCATTTTCGGTCCCGGCACGCCGATTCCCCAGTGCGCGCGCGAGGTGCTGGATGCGGTGAGTGCGGCGACGGACTGATTGAGGTCGTGGTTATCGAGACAGCGAAGCCCGGGGTGCGACAGCGGCTGTTGGCCGGGTTTGCGTGTTCATGAATTACCCCGATATCGGCCCCATTCTCGAAGGTAATCGCCGAGCGCTGGCCAAGGCGATCACCCTGGTTGAAAGCAGGCTGGACCGCCACCGGGAGCAGGCCCAGGCGCTGCTGGAGCAACTGCTGCCCCACAGCGGCAACAGCATTCGCATCGGCATCACCGGCGTGCCCGGGGTGGGCAAGTCCACTTTCATCGAAGCCTTTGGCCTGTACCTGATCGAGCAGGGCAAGCGGGTGGCGGTGCTGGCGGTGGACCCCAGTTCGCCGGTGGCGGGGGGCTCCATCCTCGGCGACAAGACCCGCATGGAGGAGCTGTCGCGCCGGGAACAGGCTTTTATCCGGCCCTCGCCCTCGGAGGGCGCCCTCGGTGGCGTGGCCCAGAAAACCCGGGAGACCATGCTGCTGTGCGAGGCGGCGGGCTACGATGTGATTCTGGTGGAAACCGTGGGCGTCGGCCAGTCCGAATACCAGGTGGCCGGCATGGTGGATTTTTTCATGGTGCTGATGCTGCCCGGCGGCGGCGACGAATTGCAGGGCATCAAGAAGGGCATTGTCGAACTGGCGGATGCGCTGGTGATCAACAAGGCCGACGGCGAAAGCTCGGTGCTGGCGAAAAAGACCCGCCAGCACTACAACAGTGCCATGAACCTGCTGCGCCATACCAGTTTCTGGACCCCGCGGGTGATGACCTGTTCTGCCTTGCAGAACGACAATATCGACACCGTCTGGGGCATGATCCTCGACTACCAGTCCCAGGCGCTGGAACAAAACGCCTTCCACGCCAAGCGCGCCCGCCAGAACCGCGACTGGATGCGCCAGCTGGTGGATGAAATGCTGCACCTGGCCCTCGGCCGCAA
>JBKDZQ010000410.1:0-5222 GCA_047971325.1 Parahaliea sp. | reverse complement strand
GTAAGAAAAATGAACACACGGCTTTCTTTGGAACCCTCAACACAACGATTATCCGGGCCGCGGGTCGCCGGAAGAGTGCGCTAGCCCCAATGGCAGGACGCCACCAGGGCGCTAAACAGGGCAGCAGAGAGGGCCTGTGGATAAGTCTGGCACCGCTCAGGGTCAAAAGGACAGTGAACCATGCACTAAGGACAGTGAACAATCACCGAAGCACAGTAAACCATGCCTTAAGGACAGTGAGCGATGGAGATCGACAGTGAACCCTGGCAAAGGACAGTGAACCATCCCAGAAGGACAGTGAACATACATAAAACCACAGTGAACCATCTCAGAAGGACAGTGAACAAATAAAAGAGGCTTTCAAGCTACTGAATATGAAGGATTTTTCGCCCTATATTCTGTTCTATTCTTTAGATTCACCCCTATTCACTCCTACTCAATTCTATTCACATTGATATTTTTGATGACTCGAGTGCGGCAAAATGTCAAAACTGGTCGCAGATAGTGTTTGTAAGTAAACTGACCATTGACAGCCCTCATCCATATCAATAGGGTTAGCCTAACAGGATGGTTTTCTTCCTCAAAAGAATCCAGATATGGCTGCAAAACCCCTTTATTACAGCATTTCCCCGGAAGCATCAGCACAACTCCCCTTGCTGATCAAAGACACCAGCTTCACCGCCAAACTGCGGGATTTTTTAATTGTTCTCGTCGATGCCTGCCAGGACTCAAATCAGCTACGCATCAGTCGACAGGACTTTGTACAGCGATTAAACAACGCAAACCATGCCGCCAGTGCCGGCCTTATTGGTAAACGGTTCAAAGAGCTTGCAGAAATCGGTGTTCTTAAAGAGACGGACTGCTATCTGGCGGGCAAGGCCTGCCGCATTGTGGAATTGACCAGCCTGCAACCGGTGTTGGCGCACTTCGGTAACGCCAACCGCCAGACGCTTATACCCTCACACCGACCCTCCCGGGAACAACTGACCCTGGAAATAGGGCAGCTGGAAATGAAGGGCAGTTTTCTGTCCCTGTCCGAGGAGGTCCCGCCCCGCATCGAGAGCCTGTTTTGCATCCTTGATGCTGGGATGAAACTCTCAGGGCGGGACAAGCGCAAGGATATCCAGTGCAAATACCAGTTCTATGAGGACGACTGGATCGAAATCCGGACTTCGACCCAGACCCGGGAGGGCAGTGACGTCGCCTACCTCTCGGACGAGCGCGCCATGCGCGCACTGAATGGCATCCTCCTGGACCAGCTGGAATCACGCTTTGGCTCTCTCGACCGACTCTCTGTCACCGACCTCGGGATCAAAGACGAGTACTTTTTCTTTGATCTCTACGAACTCTGCCGGCGTATGGGCCTGCGACCCAATGACCAGAACCGCCGTATCGTCCGCGACATGCTGGCCCGCTTACGTGACACCGAGTTCAAGGTGGATGCCAGTCAGTCACCGTACTTCCGGGACGCCTTTACCTTCGGTGCCGAGACGGCGCACTACCGTTACATCACCGAGTTTTACGCCAAAAAGGATTACCAGCACGACGAGCAAGGCCGGCGCCGGGTGAAATCGGATCGCTACTACATGGTCAAATTCCACACCGCCATCCTCGCCAACCTGGTCTCAGGCGGCCGTTCGTTCATCTCCCACGATGGCCTGATGGCCGAGCGCTCTGGCCTGGCCCACCGCCTCAACAACTGGGCCAAGGCAGTGATCGGGGTCCGGCCCAAGCCGGCCAACCGGCCCTTTACCTATACCCTCGATGAGTTTGGTGAACGGGTGATTCCCTCCGCGCGGCTGGATAATTTCGAGCGGGACTTTCTGAACCTCATCCGCCGCCAGTGCAACGACGTGGACGAGCAGGGCCAGCCCCATCACGAAGAGGCCACACCGGGCTGGCAGGAAGAAGGGGCCAATGTCGGTTGGTTGTACGGTTACTACTACAAGGTCGAATGGGATGAAGCCAAGATCCAGGAGCACCGGCGGATGCGGCGCCGACGCGCCCGCACCACCAAGCTCTACCCGCTGATCACTATTTGGCGGGATACCCGGGACCATTTTGTCGGTGACAACAGCGATCACAACAAGGCGCTGCGTCGTCAGGCCGCAGCCTTGAGCGCCTGATCCCATGGAGCGCGCCTGGCAGCCGTCGCGTAATGCGTGCCTGACGCTCAAGCAACTGGGACTGTCAGCGGCCCAGATACAGGCTTCGGTCGAGGCCTTCCGGGACGACGCAGCCGAGCAGACCGATCTGGCCTTCATGCGCTTCGCGCGCGACGCGGCCGGCAATGAGGCAGTGGCCCAGCGGGTTGCCAATCTTCTCGAGCTACCCCTGCACTGGCAACCGCCGGACAACATCACCTGCGCGCTCTTGGCGTCGGGCTACCAGCCCGACGCGATTGCCCACTATCGGGGTCTCTTCGTGCTCATGGCCAGGGAGAAGGGCAGGGCGCTGCGCGACCCAGGCAAGGCATTCTTTGCCTTTTGCTGTCACCGCTGTACCCGCCTGCCGGCCCCGCTGCCCAGCGAATGGCTGCCCGCCACGATAACCCTGCAGCAACTGATTTCGGAGCAGGGCTTAAGCCCCTCCCGTATTCCCGAGGTGATCGAGCACTTCACCCGTACCCATCAGGACAAGCTGTCCGCGGACTGGGACAATACCTTTGCCACCTGGATAGCGAAGGGGAGGGCACCGGGAGCACAGTCATGCTGAAAAGCTGGTTCAGTCGACCCAACAAGGCCGCGCCAACCCCCACACCGGCCACCACAATCCCCCCCGTCTACGCACCGCTGTTCAGGGCCGACGGGACCCAGCACGCGAACCAATTCGCCCGCCAGGTGGTGCCGATATTCGAGCAGGTTCGCAAGGTCGCTAGTGACGTGGATTTTCAGACGCTATTGGCCACGACCACGGTGGCCCTGGGCCGCGCAGCCAATACCCGCTTTCCCCTCGATCGCCCCGGCACTGATTACCGTCGATTCGAAACCATCTACAACTACGCCGTGATCGTGGTGATCACCACCCAGTGGTGGCTCCGCCAATACAGGCGGGGGTTGGAGACATTGGAGGACATCCTCACCACCGCCATCCCGGCGGAAGGTCTCGCCAGGCTCAAACGCGAACCTGAGGTGTGGCAGGACATCCGGGCCTGCTTTACCGGTGAAGCGGACGGTGGGCTACGCCAGGTAGCGGGCATGCACTGGCAGCCGGTAGCGCCAGCCCCGCAAAGCACGCCTCAGATACCTCCTGGCGCATCTGCACCCCAACCCAGCACCAGCACCAGCACCAGCACCAGCAATAAGTGTGAGCGCTTCCTTACGCCCCACCAAAGTCAATGGGCGAATCCCTTAACCAAAGGCTGGGTGCTGGTGGAGACCATCCGTGAAGGACTGCGCGATGGCTCGCTTCCCTACAACCGCAAACAATCCTGGGTGCAGGTCGACAGGGAAGGGCGAACCTTCCTGCAGGTTCCTGAAGTCTTCGAGTGGTGTTACGAGCGCCTCGACCCGGACGTTCCACCGAAAACCCTGGTCAATCAGTTCGGCCGCCTCAACATCTGCACCCGGACCCGCAAAGGCCAGAACCTCTTGCGCGGCGGTCGCCGCGACCAGAAGCAGTATCAGCAAGGCTTCGTGGTCGAAGACCCGAACCTGTTCTGGGACGGTGACCCCCCGGCTGACCAGTTTTATATCCGTCACCTGACGCGGCATGGCTTTGGTCAACCGCCGCAATCCCCGCCCGATCCCGTGGCGTGACAGGTACTATAGGCTGGCCTATAATTAACTATCGTTATCTCTGTTAGAGGTAGTTAATTATGTTGACCGAAGCCGATCGCACCACACTGGCCGAGGCCGGAATCACCAACATCGACCGCCTGGCGTCCGCCGCGGCAGCGTTCCTGCGCGCCCACCCGATCTACGAGGCGCCACCGGTGACCAATGCTCTGTCCGAGCCGGAGGAGGCCTTCCTGCGTAATGCCGGTGCCCGCGGCGTCGGGGCCTGGTCCGATGACAGCGCCGCCGATAACGTGGCGGTCATCGCCGGTGAGTTCGCCCAGATGGTCACCACAGCCCTCAGCCAGAAGGAAGTCGCTGAATTGCTGGGCGTCAGCACCAGCCGGATCCGCCAAAAACTTGAGGCAGGTGAGCTGTACGCGGTACGCACGACAGCCGGGAGGGTGTGCCCGCGCTTCCAGTTTGGCCCTGGCGGCACATTAGCGGGCCTGGAGAGGGTTCTGCGGGCCCTGCGCCCAGAAGCCCACCCAGTGGCCGTACAGCGCTTTTTCATGGAAGTGCACCCCGATCTTGAGTCCGAGGCCCTAAATCGCGCCCTGAGCCCTCACGAGTGGCTCCTGACCGGCCATTCGCCGGAGGCCGTCATCGCCCTGGCCCGCGAGGTCTGATGGCCAAGTTCCCCGAACCGCCCGGCGTGGAGGCCCTGCGGGCCATCCCGCCGGTGCTGCACCACTTGCCGCAAGGCACCACCATGGCCCGGCTGTGCTTTGTGGGCGGCGAATTTTCGACATCCTGGGACACCTTTCGCTGCTACGGCCCGACCACCAGCCGTTTCGATCACCAGTTGCCGGACGGGCAGGGGAGGGCACAGCTCCAGGACCGGGGCATCATGTACCTGGCCACCGGCCCGGAAGCCATCCCCACCTGCCTGGCCGAAGTCTTCCAGGCCACGCGCCTGATTGACCGCCATGCCCGCGATCCGGTGCTCAGCGGATTCAACCTGGCCGCCGACCTTACCCTGCTCGACCTGACCGGCCCCTTTGCGACCGCGATCGGCGCTTCCATGGCGATTCACTCCGGACCCAGACCGCGGGCACGGCGTTGGGCGCAGCAGCTCTATGAGGCCTACCCCGACATCGATGGCCTGCTCTACTGCGCCTCGATGTACGGCAACGCACCCGCAGTAGCCCTGTTCGAGCGCGGGGCCCGGGCCATTCCGAAACGACCCGTTTTCCACCGGGAACTGCGCGATGCGGTCATGGCCAATATCCTCACCGAGACCGGCCGGGTGATCGGCTACGAGGTCGTCTGAGGGCCGGGCAACGTTCCCGGCCTTATCTGGAACTCCCTCCCGGTTAACCATTGGTTAATTCCTGAAAAGCCCTGAGTGTTTGCCGACGCCGCTGGCGTCACTACCGAACGCGGCGCAGCCGACAGTGGTG
This sequence comes from Parahaliea sp., assembly GCA_047971325.1. Lineage (GTDB taxonomy): Bacteria > Pseudomonadota > Gammaproteobacteria > Pseudomonadales > Halieaceae > Parahaliea. The sequence continues at coordinate 43 of JBKDZQ010000410.1, read as the reverse complement.
TAGTGACGCCAGCTAGCTGGCGTTGGCAAGCCCGGTGAATCCT
>JBKDZQ010000409.1:0-1900 GCA_047971325.1 Parahaliea sp. | reverse complement strand
TGCGCGATGCGGGAATAGCTCAGTTGGTAGAGCGCAACCTTGCCAAGGTTGAGGTCGCCGGTTCGAACCCGGTTTCCCGCTCCAATTTGTGATCTACAGAGTTCCACTGACGTCTGTCAGTCATTGAAAAAGGAGCGAAAGCTCCTTTTTTTGTTAAGGGTTTGCGCTATCCGTTGGGCGGTCGTCTTTTTTTGTCCTTCCGCGGAGCCTGCTTCGACTTGCCGCCATCGCGCCCTTTTTTCCCGCCATCGAGACGGCTGATCTGGAGCCGCTGGCCGCTGACCCACACGCTTTTCAGGTGCTGGAACACCTCCCTGGGCATGCCCTCGGGGAGCTCGACCGTGCTGTAGTCATCGAATATATCAATATGGCCGATGTACTGGCTGTCGATCTCCGCCTCGTTGGCGATCGCGCCGACGATATTGCCGGGCTTTGCGCCGTGGTTGTGGCCGACCTCGATGCGGAAGCGCTCCATGCCTGCGGTGGTCGCGTTTTTGCCGGCTTTTGGCTTTTGCTTTGGCCGGGTGGGCTGTTCCAGCGGTTTTTGCCCCGGGATGTGCCCGGCATCTCGCGAGCTCGCATCGGCCAGCCCGGGTCCGCTCGTTTTACCGGGCAGGGATTTCTCCCCCTGGGCGAGCACGCCAAGCGCGGCGGCAATATCCAGCACCGGCACGCCGTGTTCCCGCTGATAGCCATTGACCAGTTCCCGCATCGCGGCGATGTCCCGACTGGCCAGCACTTCGGTAATACGCTGGCGGAAACGCTCGGCACGCTTGTCCGCCACCTGCTCCGGGCTCGGCAGTTGCATGGGGGCAATGGCTTGCCCCGTGGCTTTTTCGATGGCGCGCAGCAGGCGTCGCTCGCGGTTGGCGGCGAACAGGATGGCGTCGCCCTTGCGGCCGGCCCGGCCGGTACGGCCGATGCGGTGGATATAGGCTTCCACATCATAGGGAATGTCGTAGTTGATGACATGGCTGATGCGCTCCACGTCGAGGCCGCGGGCGGCAACATCGGTGGCCACCAGGATATCCAGCTGACCCCGTTTCAATTGCTCAACGGTTTTCTCCCGCTGCTTTTGTGCTACGTCGCCATTGAGTGCGGCCGCCACATAGCCCCGCGCCGCCAGTTTGTCGGCAAGTTCGGTAGTCGCCAGGCGGGTGCGGACAAAAATAATGACGCCGTCGCTATCCTCGGTTTCCAGAATGCGGGTCAGGGCATCGAGTTTGTGCACACCGGCCATCATCCAGACCCGCTGGCGGATGGACTCGTTGGTGACCGTCTGCATTTCAATGGTCACTTCCGCCGGGTTGGTCAGGTGCTGTCGCGCAATGCGGCGAATGGCATCGGGCATGGTGGCGGAGAACAGGGCAATCTGGCGCTCGGGCGGGGTCTGGGTGAGTACCCATTCCACGTCGTCGATAAAGCCCATGCGCAGCATTTCATCCGCTTCGTCCAGCACCAGCAGCCGGAGGGTGTCCAGCGACAGCGAGCCGCGTCGCATATGGTCCATCACCCGCCCTGGCGTTCCGACAATGACGTGCACCCCTCGCTGCAGTTGCCGCAGCTGGCCGCGGTAGTCGGAGCCGCCGTAGAGGGGCAAAATGCGAAACCCTGGCAGATGGCGGGCATATTTCTGGAAGGCCTCGGCAACCTGAATCGCCAGCTCCCGGGTTGGGGTCAGCACCAGAACCTGCGGCTCAGGGCGTTCCAGGTCCAGCCCCGCCAGCGCCGGCAGCGCGAAGGAGGCGGTTTTGCCGGTGCCAGTCTGGGCCTGGCCCACCAGGTCAGAGCCGTCCAGTAATAGCGGGATGGTCCGCGCCTGTATGGCGGAGGGGGTTTCATAGCCGACTTCCCGCAGTCCCTGTTGCAGGGCTTCGGGTAGGGCAAGGTCTGCGAAGCT
>JBKDZQ010000408.1:0-3498 GCA_047971325.1 Parahaliea sp. | reverse complement strand
GGCAGGTGGCCAGATGGCGCCAGTTGGCCCCGAGATGCTCGAACAGGCTATCGCCAAAGGCGCTATCGTGCCCTGGTTCCAGCCCAAGGTGAATATTGCCAGCAAACAGCCGGTGGGCGTGGACGCGCTGGCACGCTGGCCGCAGAGTGATCGTGGTCCGATTTATCCCGATGTGTTCATTCCCGTCGCTGAAGAGTACGGCCTGATTGACCGCTTGACCTTTCTCATGGCTGAACAGGCCGTTGCCAGCAGTGAACAGTGGCGAAAGCAGGGCCTGGACCTTTCGGTGGCAGTGAATGTTGCCATGGAGAGTCTGTGCCAGCTGGATTTCCCCGAGCGCCTGGAAGCGCTGATCGCGCGTGCGGGTTCGGGGTATGGCGGTTTGCAGCTGGAGGTGACAGAGAGCCAGTTGATGGCGGATCTGGTGCCACCCCTGGAGGTGCTGTTGCGCCTGAGATTGCGCAAGATCAGGCTGTCCATCGATGATTTTGGTACCCGCCATTCCAATCTGTCCCAGCTGCGTGATTTGCCCTTTGATGAACTCAAGCTCGATCGCAGCTATGTGACCGAGGCGGCGGATTCCGGCCGTTCGGCAGCCATTTTGGAGTCGAGTATCGCCATGGCCAAGGGCCTGGGGCTGTCGGTGGTGGCAGAAGGCGTGGAGACCCTGGAAGACTGGCGGCGTGTCGAACAAATGGGCTGTGATCTCGTCCAGGGCTACTTCATTGCCAGGCCGATGCCGGCTTCGGCGATACCGGACTGGATCAGGTTCTGGCCGGAACGTTGTGACATATTGTTCGACTAGAAGGGGTATTGTGCGTGTACAGTAAGACAGCGGAAGAACTTGAATCGCAGCATATCCTGCTGGTGGACGATGATACCTTTATGCTGGCGGCAGTCGGCAAGGTATTGTCCAATCTCGGCTTTTCCCGCATCGAGCGGGCGGAGAACGGCCAGCAGGCGCTGGAGATACTGCGCCAGGGCCAGGTGGATCTGCTGCTGACGGATGTGCAGATGCCGGTGCTCAACGGACTTGAGCTGACCCGGCAGATACGCAGTGGCACAGCGCAGGTTCCGCGACACTTGCCCGTCGTCATTTTTACCTCCTTCTCCAATGACGACACGCTCGGCTCGGCGCTGGCACTGGACGTCAATGGTTTTTTGTCCAAGCCGGTCAAGCCACTGGCCATCGCGCAGAAAATTCTGCTGGCCCTGGCCGAGGAAGAGCGCGTGGTGAGGGCGGTAGAGGATTATGCCACGGTTGTTACCGACCTGGATGTACTGCTGGCGGAGGGCGGCACTGCGGCTCAAGTGCAGATGCAAAATCCGGTGGCGGCCACCCAGAGCCAGTGCTTGCCGGTTTACCAGCTACGCCCCAATATGCGGCTGACCCGTGAGGTGAGACACCAGAACGGATCACTGCTGCTCTCGGCGGGTTTCGTCCTGCAGAAAAATACCATCAATCGCCTGCTGGAACTGCGCAAGGTGGTGGCCGACCAGTGGTTCTATGTGGTGTCGGAGCAGAGCGACTGAGGCCGTGCCGGCGCGGCCGGATGCGCCGCCGGCAAGGCGGTCGCGGAGGGTGGTGGACGTCCCGAGAAGCGCTGGGGTATGGTGGGCACACCTTGCGTCGCCCTGAAGCAGGCCCCTACCTCTACCCAGAAAGAGAGTGATCCATGAAGATGACAATACGTCCACTGGTGGTGGCCTGCTGCCTGTCTGCCCTGGTTGCGCCGGCTGCAGGCGCGGCCGGTACCGCGCCCTATTCCCCTTTCGTGGACATCACCTATCCCGACCAGGTGCTGTTTGGCGATGTCCATGTGCACACCGGCCTTTCCTCGGATGCCGGTGGTGGTGGCGCCCGGCTGATGCCGGCCGATGCCTATCGTTTTGCCCGCGGCGACCAGATCACCTCCAACACCGGGCAAGCGGTGCGTGTGTCCCAGCCCTACGATTTTCTGGCGGTGGCCGACCATTCCGACGGCATGGGCCTGATCCAGGACATACTGGCCGGCGCGCCCAACGTCATGGCCGATCCCTTTGGCCGCGAACTGAATGCCGCCTTCACTGAGGGTGGCAAAGCGGCGGCCAGTGCCACCACCGAGATGATCCGGCGCTTCGCCCAGGGAGAACTCAACGAGGCGCTGCTGTACCAGCCCGGGAACCCCGCCTATCGCCGGACCTGGGACACCATCGTCAAGGCCGCCGAGGACTACAACGACCCCGGCCACTTTTCCACCCTGATCGGTTTCGAGTGGACCTCGCTGGTCAAGGGCAACAACCTGCACCGGGTGGTGCTGATGCGCGACGGCGCCGAGCGGGCCAGCCAGGTTGAGCCCTTCACCACCCTGCCACCCAAGGGCAGTCGCGACCCGCGGGACCTGTGGCGTTGGTTGCAGAGCTGGGAGGACACCACCGGCGGGCAGATTCTGGCCATTCCCCACAACGGCAACCTGTCCAACGGCCTGATGTTCGCCATGATCGATACCTTCAGCAAACAGCCCTTCGACAGGGAATACCTGGAAACCCGCAGGCGCTGGGAGCCGCTGGTGGAAGTGACGCAGGACAAGGGCGACGGTGAAACCCACGGCCTGCTCTCGCCGGATGATGAATTCGCCGACTTCGAAACCTGGGACGCGGGCAACCTCGACCTCAGCCAGGCCAAGACCCCCGACATGCTGCCCGGGGAATACGCGCGCTCCGGGCTCAAGCGGGGTCTGGAACTGGAGGCGACCCTGGGTCTCAACCCCTTCAAGTTCGGCATGATCGGCTCCTCCGATACCCACACCGCCCTGTCCACCAACACCGAAAGCAATTTCTTTGGCAAGGCCGCCTCGGGCGAGCCCCGGCCCGGGCGCATGCATCTCACCGACAAAAAGGTGGCGGAACTGGGCCTGAAGCGCGAAGGCTGGCAGTGGGCTGCTGCCGGCGTCGTCGCCGTGTGGGCCCGGGAAAACACCCGTGGCGAGATCTTCGACGCCATGGAGCGCAAGGAAACCTACGCCACCACTGGCCCCCGCCTGCGGGTGCGCTTTTTCGGCGGTTATGCTTTTGAGGCGGCGGATGCCCGCGCCCTGCAACTGGCGGCGGTGGGCTACGGCAAGGGCGTGCCGATGGGTGGCGACCTGCCGCCGGCCCCCGAGGGCAAGTCGCCCACCTTCCTGGCGGCGGCGATGAAGGACCCCCAGAGTGGCAATCTTGACCGCATTCAGATCGTCAAAGGCTGGCTGGACGCTCGGGGCGAGGCGCAGGAGAAAGTCTACAACGTGGCCTGGGGCGACGCCGGGGAGCGCAAGCTGGACGGCCAGGGGCGCCTGCCCCCGGTCGGCAACACTGTGGATGCCGCCACCGCCACCTGGAGCAACACCCTCGGCGACGGGGAGCTGCGCGGGGTCTGGGTCGACCCGGACTTCGACCCCGCGCAGCGCGCCTTCTACTACCTGCGCGTACTGGAAATCCCCACGCCCCGGTGGACGACCTATGACGCGGCGAGATACG
>JBKDZQ010000407.1:0-14402 GCA_047971325.1 Parahaliea sp. | reverse complement strand
CCGATATCCAGCGCCTCGCGACCAAGCGCCAGTATTTCCACCTCGGGTGCACTGGCGACCAGTTCGCTACCCAGTTGCCCGCCGGCGCCGGTAATCACGACTCTTCGCATCAGGTTTCCTGCTCTGTTCAAGGCCCAGCGGCCGGTGGGGGATGGTATTCCCCGCGTGCGGCGCAAGCCTACCCGAGGCGGGAGCCGACCGCCAGTTGCCATCTGCGCCATGGGCATTCCCCGGCACCCGGGGCGGAACATTCACACCCGGGGCGCGGGGCATCGACCGGGAAACAGGTTACACTGTCGGGCCCCACTACGATTGGCACAGGATGGCAGCAGACAACGGCGAGGCCACCAGCGGCGAAACGGACACCCTGTCCAACAACACCGGTGCGGGCGCCGCCGACCTGCAGCCCGGTGACTTCGAGCAACTCGCCCAGCAAATTGCCTCCCGACAAATGCCGGCGGGCTGGAAGACGATGATCAGCTCTTCCCGCACCCGGGTCGCCAGCGAGCCGGGTCTTCAGCTCCATTACAAGGAATACCTGTCACACTCACCCCTGGACACCCTGCGAAGCCTGCTGTGGATCGGGCCGGTCACCCGCGCGCAGCGCAACGCCGAGGCACTCAACCGCTCCGGTTTCAGCGCGCCCCTGTGCCTGTTCCGGGGCCGGCTGTGGAACCGCAACCAGTATCTGTTCACCCGCACCGTGCCCGGCGACGGGATCACCCAATGGCTGCGCAGGACGCTCAAAGGACGGGACCGGGCCAGTCTGGCACTGCGGCGCGCGCTGTTGACGGAACTGGGCACCTTCATCGGCCGACTGCACGCCACCGGTTTCGTCCACGGCAACCTGCGCCCGGAAAACGTGCTGGCGAGCTACAAGGGCGGCCAGTTCCGCTTCGGTCTGATCGAAAACGAGGCCAACCGGCGGCGACGTCCACCCCCGGGCAAGCTCGTGCTGAACGACCTCGTACAGCTGAACCTGCTGTCAACCGCCGATCTCACCCGCAGCGACCGCTGGCGCTGCTTTCTGGCCTGGTGGCGCCAACACCCGGAGCTGGGTCGCCTCGAGGCCCGGATTCTAGCTACCGAGGCCTATCGCCGGGCGCGGCACCGGCTGCACAATGCGAAAGAGGATCGAACGCCCCCCCAGCCCGGCACGGCGCCGACCGCCGCTCTGGCGGCGGTCGGCTCCGTGCGGGCCTCCAGCCACTGAGCCAACTCCTCCAGCACCTGCAGGCGCTCGGGTTCGTTGAAGATCTCATGGTAGAGCTCGGGGTAGATCCGCAGGGTCTTGTCGGTGGAGGAGATGCCCTCGTGGAAGGCCCGTGAGCCGGAGGGAGCCGTCATCACATCGCCCTCGCCGTGCATGATGAGCATGGGCAGACTGATCTCGCCGCGGCGCTGCTCCACCTCGGACAGGTTACGAAGCAACTCGGTCACCAGCCGCGCGGTGATCTTGCCGTGATTCACCAGTGGGTCCGCCACGTACAGGCGCACCACTTCCGGGTCGCGTGACACCTGGCTGGCGTCGAGTTCCATGGCGCCAGCGCGCGGGAAAAAGCGCGACAGCAGGGAGGTAATCCACAATTGCAGGCGACTGAGTGGTTGCTCCAGGCCCAGGGCGGGGCCAGACAGGGCGGCGCCGGCGAAATGCTGCTGGTGATCCAGCAGGTAGCGGGCGCTGATCAGCCCGCCCATACTGTGCCCGACCAGGAAGCAAGGCACGGCGGGATAGTGTTGGCGGATGATGTCTACGAGGCTGTCCAGCGGATCGAGGTAATCGGAGAAACGGTCGACATAGACCCGCCGCCCGGGGCTTCGGCCATGGCCGACATGGTCGGGCGCCACCACGGCAAAACCGCGAGGCACGAGAAATTCGGCAAAGCCCTGGTAGCGACCACTGTGCTCGCCCATCCCATGTACCATGAGAATCACCCCGCGCGCGGGGCCGTTGCATCGCCAGTGCCGGTAAAAAAGTCCGCTCGGCAGTGTTTCCTCAAGGGCGGCCTGCCCGGACGGTTCCGATGTCATGGTCATACTCACCTGTCTCCGGGTGGCAGCGGTGGGCCTGAGGGTGCGAGCGGAGCGGACCTTCAGGCCACCGGGGTAAGCCACTCGCGATGTGCGCTGCGGTTGCCTCGCACGGTGTCGAAGTACATGGCTTGCAGCTTCTGGGTAACCGGTCCGCGGGAGCCGGCGCCGATCTGGCGGCCGTCGAGGGAGCGGATGGGTACCACTTCCGCCGCGGTGCCGGTAAAAAAGGCCTCGTCGGCAATGTACACCTCGTCGCGGGTAATGCGCTTCTCGCGAATCTGGTAGCCCAGCTCCGCCGCCAGTGCAAACACGGTATTGCGGGTGATGCCATCCAGACAGGAGGTCAGGTCCGGGGTGTAGATCTGGTTGTCGCGGATGATGAACACGTTCTCGCCACTGCCTTCGGCCACGTAGCCCTCGTTGTCCAGCAGCAAGGCCTCCTCGGCGCCGCACTCCAGGGCTTCTTTCAGCGCCAACATGGAGTTGATGTAGTTGCCGTTGGCCTTGGCCTTGCACATGGTGATATTGACGTGGTGGCGGGTGAAGGAGGAGGTGCGCACCTTGATACCCCGCTCGCGGGCCTGCGGGTCCATGTAGGAGGGCCATTCCCAGCTCGCCACCATCACGTGGGTCTGCAGGTTGTCTGCGCGCAGGCCCATGCCCTCGGAGCCGAAGAAACACATGGGGCGCAGATAGGCCTCCTCCAGCCTGTTCTCGCGCACCACCAGGCGCTGGGCCTCGTTCAGGGTGTCCTTGTCGAAGGGCATGGCCATGCCCAGGATGTGGGCGGAACGGAACAGGCGGTCGGTGTGCTCCTTCAGACGGAAGATGCAGGTGCCCTGATCCGGTGTCCGGTAGGCGCGCACGCCCTCGAACACGCCCAGCCCATAGTGCAGGGTGTGGGTCAGCACATGCACCTTCGCTTCACGCCAGGGGACCAGTTCCCCATCCAGCCAAATCACTCCGTCGCGATCTGCGAAATTCATCGCCTACTCCTGTCCATTGTCTGGAAAATTGCCCTGTGCCCCCTCCCCGGAGGCGGGTGTTTCGTTTTCGTACACTGCAAATAGCTGCTCCCACTTGGCGCTCACTGCTGCGCGGTAGTCACTGAAGTCGCCAGCCGGTACGGTATCCGGCTGCTGTTGCAAGGCTAGTTGATGGGCAGCGGATCGATAGGCCAGATAGGCCCCGGTCAGTGCATCACACTCGGGTTGCTCGAACAGGCCCTCGCGGCCCAGGGTCTCGAGGATGCGGATATTATCGGACCAGTGCGCCAGCGACGGCACCCGGTGGGACCACGCCAAGACCCCGTATTGCACCATAAATTCAATATCGACGATACCGCCAACACCCTGCTTTAGGTGAAATTCCCCATTTGCGCCGGCGTCCGCCGGTAGCAAGTGCTCACGCATGCGGCGGCGCATCTTCACCACTTCCCGCGCCAGTTCGGCCTCGTCCCGCTGCTGGCAGAGAATCTGCTCGCGCACCGCGTACACTTCCTCGCCCACCCGCTCGTCGCCCGCCACCTGGCGCGCCCGCACCAGGGCCTGGTGCTCCCAGGTCCAGGCGGACTCTTCCTGGTAGCTGGCAAAGCCGCGGGAGGACGACACCAGCATGCCGGAGTTGCCAGAGGGGCGCAGACGCATGTCCACCTCGTACAATTGCCCCAGGGCCATGCGGGTTTCCAGAATGTGGATCATGCGCTGGCCGAGGCGGGTGTAGAACACGCTGTTGTCGATACTGCGCGGGCCACTGGTGCTGCCACCGGCATTGGCGTCATAGATGAACACCAGGTCGAGGTCGGAGGAATAGCTCAGCTCGATACCGCCCAGCTTGCCATAACCGAACACGGCAAAGCCGCTGCCCCCCCCCTCCCGGGCGGGTTCGCCGTATTTGGCGCTGAGATCGTGCCAGGCCAGTGCCAGCACCTGTTCCAGTATGGTCTCCGCCAGCCAGGTGAGGTTGTCCGACACTTTCATCAGCGGCAGTCGGCCGGCCAGCTCGCTGGCGGCCACGCGCAGGGTCTGGGAAGCCTTGAAATAGCGTAGCACGTCCATCTGCGCCTCCAGGTCATCCAGCGGCAGGCGCGCCACCTGCTGGCGCAGCTCATCCTGCAACAGGGCCTTGTCGGGGGCGGTATAGAGGCTGGCGCGGTCCAGCAGTTCGTCCAGCAGCACCGGGTGTTCGGCCATGCGCCCGGCGATCCAGGGACTGGCGGCGCACAGGGTCACCAGCTCGTCCAGAGCCACCGGGTTTTCCAGCAGCAGGGCCAGATAGGCGCTGCGCCGGACCACGGAGACCACCAGCGGCAGCATCCGCAACAGGGTCTGGTCCGGGTCGGCGGTCTTGGCACAGGCCCGGATCAGCTGCGGCATGAACTCCTCCAATCGCTCCCGCCCCTGAGGCTGCAGGGACGACACCCGCCGGCTGTCGCGCAGCTCCAGCAGGGCCTCGACACTGGCTTGCGCATCGTGGTAACCCAGCGTACCCAGGGTGTCGGCGCACAGGCCCTCACCCCACAGGACCAGCTCGTCACCCACCTCCGCGGCCTCGTCCCCGGGCTGGGCAATCAGGTCGCGGAAGTGCGCCGCCACCCGCTCCCGATAGCCCTGCAGGCGCTCGAGATAGGCCGGCCAGTCGGCGCAACCCATTACTCGCGCCATGGCCGCCTGGTGTTCGGCGTCGGTGGGCAGGGTCTGGCTCTGCTGATCGCGGTAGCCCTGAATGGCGTGTTCGCTGTCGCGCAGGAACAGGTAGGCTTCACGCAGTTCGCGAGTCACCGCCAGTGGCAGACAGCCGAGCAGGGCGCACTCGTCGAGCACCGACAGCAATTCGCGCTGTTGCAGGCCCCGGTCGCGCCCGCCGCGGATCAACTGGAAGCACTGGGCGATGAACTCCACCTCGCGGATCCCGCCGTGGCCGAGCTTGACATTGTGCTCGAGGCCGCGCCGGCGCACCTCCGAGGAAATCATCTGCTTCATGCTGCGCAGGCTGTCGATCACCCCGAAATCGATGTAGCGGCGATAGATGAAGGGCCTCAGCATGGACTCCAGCTCGGCCACATCTTCCGGCCGACCGGTCACCGCTCGCGCCTTGATCAGGGCGTAGCGCTCCCAGTCCCGGCCCTGTTCCTGGTAGTAGTCCTCCAGGGCGCTGAAACTGTGGACCAGGGCGCCGCTGTCACCGTAGGGCCGCAGGCGCATGTCGACGCGAAACACAAAGCCTTCGGCGGTGGTGGCGTCCAGGGCGGTGATCAACGCCTGGCCCAGCTTGATGAAGAACTCCTCGTTGCCGAGCTGGCGGCGCTCGCCGTCGGTCTCGCCCGCCGCCGGGTAGGTGAAGATCAGGTCGATGTCTGAGGACACGTTGAGCTCCCCCGCGCCCAGTTTGCCCATCGCCAGCACCAGCATTTCCTGGGCCTTGCCGGTACCGCGTGCCCGGGGCACGCCGAAGCGCCGCTCCAGATCGGCGCGGCAACGGCGCAGCGCGCAGCCAATACAGGCCTCGGCCAGCAGCGAGGTGTCGCGGGTGGTTTCCATGGTGGCCGCCAGGCGGCAGAAATCACGCCAGACTATGCGCAGCAGGTGGCGGGCGCGAAAGCGCCGCAGCACCACCTGCAGGTCGCTGCCCTCTACCGCCAGCTCAGCACCCAGCTCTGTTTCCAGCTCATCCGCCACCAGGCTGCGCTGTAGCTGGCCGGACTCCAGCAAACCCAGCAGGTGCTCGGGGCGCCGCTGCGTGAGGTCGGCCACAAAGGGGCTGCAGGCCAGCATGTGCTCCAGTTGGGCAGGTTGCGGATGGTCCGCCCAGGCCGCCCGCCAACGCTCGCGCTGCGCGTCGCTCCAGTGTTCATCCAGGTGGTTGCGGCGGCGCTGGACCTGCTGCGCCAGCAGCGGTGGCAGGGGCTGGTCGATCAGTGTCTGCACGGTCAGTTCCTGTTCAGGCATCGAGTACCGGCGCCACGCGCAGGACTTCCTCGATGGTCGTTTCCCCCCGGGCCACCCGTCCGGCACCACTCAGGCGCAGGGTCTGCATGCCCTCGCCCATCGCCAGCCTGCGCACCGCCGCCGCCTCCATCTGCGGTGTGATCAGCTGCTGCACGGCGGGGCTGTTCACCAGCACCTCGTAGATGCCCTGACGGCCGATATAACCGGTGTCCCGGCAGGCCCGGCAGCCCACCGGTCGCGCCACCTGCTCCGGCATGGCCAGGGGATAGGGCTCCACCAACTGCTGCCAGGCATCGGCGTCGGCGGGCTCGAACTGCTTGCAGTCGGGACACAGGATGCGCACCAGCCGCTGGGACATCACCCCGCGCACCGTGGCCTTGATCAGGTAGGCGGGCACCCCCAGCTCCAGCAGGCGCGAAATGGAGTTGGGCGAGTCGTTGGTGTGCAGGGTGGACAGCACCAGGTGTCCGGTGAGAGCCGCCTGCACCGCCATGCTGGCGGTTTCCAGGTCGCGAATCTCCCCGATCATGATGATGTCCGGATCCTGGCGCATGAGGGCGCGCACGCCGGAGGAGAAATCCAGGCCGATGCCATGGTGCACCTGCATCTGGTTGAAGGCGCCTTCCACCATCTCGATCGGGTCCTCGATAGTGCAGACATTCACTTCCGGGGTCGCCAGGCGGCGCAGGGTGGAATAGAGTGTGGTGGTCTTGCCGGAGCCCGTGGGGCCGGTCACCAGCACGATGCCGGTGCCGGCGCCGGTCATGGCGTTCCAGCGCCGCAGGTCCTCATCCGCCAGGCCAAGCTGTTCGAAGGACTTCTGCAGTACATCCGGGTCGAAAATCCGCATCACCAGTTTTTCGCCAAAGGCTGTGGGCAGGGTGGCCAGACGCAGTTCGACCTCGTTGCCCTCGGGGGCGCGGGTTTTCAACCGTCCGTCCTGGGGGCGACGCTTCTCCGCCACGTCCATCCGCCCGAGGATCTTGATGCGGCTGGTCACCGCCGCCGCCACCTGCTGGGGCAGCTCGTAGACGCTGTGCAGCACGCCGTCGATGCGAAAGCGCACATTGCCGACGGTGCGGCGGGGCTCAATATGGATATCCGAAGCGCGCTGCTCGAAGGCGTACTGCAACAGCCAGTCGACAATGCTCACCACGTGCTGGTCGTTGGCGTCCACTTCCTTCATGGAGCCCAGGTCCAGCAACTGCTCCAGGTTGGTGATGCCCCCGGCGGCGCTTTCGGGGGCACTGTTGCCGTGGGCATTTCGCACCGAGCCGGCCATGGTGTAGAACTCCGCGGTGTGGCGCATGATGTCCCGCGGGTCCGCCAGCACCCGGCGGATGGGCTTGCGCAGCACGTGCTCCAGGTTGCGTTCCCAGCCGCGAATGAAGGGCTCGGCGCTGGCGATCACCACCTCGTCGGCATTCACCTCCACCGCCAGGATGCGGTGACGCTGGGCGAATGCCTGTGACATCACCTCCGCCACCGCTGACACGTTGATCTTCAGCGGATCGATGCGGTAGACACTCTGGTCGGCACGCGCCGCCAGCCAGTGCAGCAGGTTGTCGATCTCCAGACAGCGCCCGGGGCGGGCGCTGTCGTCGATTTTCTGCTCGGCCAGAAACACCAGCGGGTGCACCCCCCGCACCGTGGCCCTGGCCAGGCGGGCCAGTTCCTCCTTCGACAGCCGCCCATCTGCGTGCAGTTCGTGCAACACCCAGGACAGGGTCAGGGGCGCCTCGTTCAACTGTGGGCTGGGTGTTGCTGGCATGGAGCACCTTGCATGGCCGCTGTTGGCATGCCCGGCATGCTATCACAGGACCCAGGCGACGCGTTGGAGCTGTGACATCAACCTCTCGAAGCCCTATACTCGGCGCCCGACCCGCAACGGAATCAGGACATGCTGCAATCCACCCTCGGGAACCTGTTCGGGCGTTCGCCCATCGGCCCCATCCAGGAGCACATGCAGACCGCAGACGAAGCCGCGAAACTGCTACCCGTTTTTTTTGCCGCCAGCGCCAGCAGGGACTGGACCGCGGCCGAGGCAACCTTCCGGGAAATCCGCCACTGCGAGCGCAAGGCCGACAAGCTCAAGCGCTCGGTACGTCGCCACCTGCCCAGCAGCCTGTTCCTGCCAGTACCGCGCTCCGACCTGCTGGAGCTGGTCACCATCCAGGACCACATCCCCAATATCGCCAAGGATATCGGCGGCCTGATGCTGGGCCGGAAAATGCGCTTTCCCGACACCCTGCTACAGCCGATAACCGAACTGGTAGGCGCCTGCGCCGCTACTGTCAGTCAGGGCCTTGTCGTCATCCGCGAGCTGGATGAACTGCTGGAAGTGGGTTTCAGTGGTCCCGAGGTCAAGCGGGTGGAAGGCCTGATCAAGGATCTGGAAAAACTGGAAGGACACACCGACAAGCAAGCCGAGGCGCTGCGCGGCAAGCTGTTCAGAATGGAGTCCGAACTACCGCCCGTGGACGTCATGTTCTATTACCGAATCATTGAACTGCTCACTGGCATGGCCGACGCAGCGGAGCGCGTCGGTCACCGTTTGCAGATTCTGATGGCAAAGTAAGGTACCCCATGGACATCATTGCAAATTACGGCGGCACGCTGCTGATCATCGCCTGTCTCTTCGGCTTCTTTATGGCCTGGGGCATCGGTGCCAACGACGTCGCCAATGCCATGGGCACCTCGGTCGGCTCGCGGGCGCTGACCATCCGCCAGGCCATCCTGGTGGCCATGGTTTTCGAGTTCCTCGGCGCCTATCTGGCCGGCGGCGAGGTCACCTCCACCATTCGCAATGGGATCATCGATGTCGAATCGATGGCCGGAAAACCGGAACTGATGGTCTTCGGCATGCTCTCGGCCCTGCTGGCGGCGGGCACCTGGCTGCTCATTGCCAGCATCAAGGGCTGGCCGGTATCCACCACCCACTCCATTGTCGGCGCCATCGTCGGTTTTGCCTCCGTGGGCATCTCGGTGGATGCCGTGCACTGGGACAAGGTCCGCACCATCGCCGCAAGCTGGGTGGTTTCGCCAGTGCTGGCGGGCACCATCTCTTTCGGCCTGTTCATGAGTGTGAAGCGGCTGATCCTCGACAGCGACGATCCCTTCCACCGCGCCAAGCGCTATATCCCGATTTATATGTGGATGGTGGGCTTCATGATCTCCATGGTGACTCTGCTCAAGGGCCTGCAGCACCTTGGCACCGAGGTTGACCTGGGGCTGGGTAGTAAATTTGCCAACGCGGTGCCGGTGTCGGCCCTCATCGGCCTGCTGGTGGCCGGATGCGGGTCACTGCTGCTGCGCCGGGTGAAGGAGCAACCCAACCAGCAACACCGCTTCGCCAATGTCGAGCGGGTATTCGCCATTCTGATGGTGTTCACCGCCTGCTCCATGGCCTTCGCCCACGGTTCCAACGACGTGGCCAACGCGGTGGGGCCGCTGGCGGCGATCGCCAGCACCATCCAGTCCGGCGGCATCATGGCCGCCAAGGCCGCCCTGCCCTGGTGGATTCTGCTGGTGGGCGCCCTGGGCATTGTGGTGGGCCTGGTGACCTACGGCTGGAAAGTGATCGCCACCATCGGTCGCAAGATCACCGAGCTCACCCCCAGTCGCGGTTTCGCCGCCGAGCTCGGCGCGGCGTCGACAGTGGTGGTGGCCTCCGCCACCGGCCTGCCGATTTCCACCACCCACACACTGGTGGGGGCAGTTCTGGGAGTCGGCTTCGCCCGCGGCATCGCGGCCCTCAACCTGCGTATCATCGGCCAGATCTTCCTGTCGTGGATTATCACCCTGCCGGCGGGGGCCGGGCTGGCGATCATGTTCTTCTTCATGTTCCGGGGTATGTTTGTCTGACAAGACCCAGGACACGATGGCGGGACCAGCCACAAGCCTTGACGGGTGCAATCACCAGCAGATAACGTGGCCTGACTCCGCCGGCGGTACCTCCCCATGCCCACCACCGAACAGCAAGTCATCCGCGAACTCCGCACGCTGATAGGCACCCCATCGGTCAGTTCCACCGACCCGGACTGGGACCAGGGCAACCGAGCCGTGGTGGAACAGCTTGCGACATGGCTGGACACCATGGGCTTTGCCACTGCAATCCTCGACGTCAATAGCGACGGCAGCAAGGCCAACCTCATCGCCACCCTCGGCAGTGGCCCGGGCGGGCTGGTGCTGGCGGGCCACACTGACACTGTGCCCTTTGACAAGGGCTGCTGGCAAAGCGACCCCCTGCGGCTGAGCGAGCGCGACAACCGCCTGTACGGGCTGGGCAGCACCGACATGAAGGGGTTTTTTCCACTGGCGATGGCGGCGGCACGCCGCTTCACCGCCAAAACGCTGCGCGAGCCGCTGATTATCCTCGCCACCGCCGACGAGGAAAGCTCCATGAGCGGCGCACGGGCGCTGCTGGAGCGGGGCTGGCCCAAGGCGCGGGCCGCCATTATCGGTGAACCCACCGGACTGGTGCCGGTACGCATGCACAAGGGCATCATGATGGAAGCCATTCGCATCACTGGGCGCGCCGGACACTCCTCCAACCCGGCCCTGGGCAACAGCGCCCTGGAGATCATGCACGAGGTCATGGGCGAGTTGATGGCCTTTCGCGCTGAACTCGGCCAGCGCTTTGTCAATCCCGCCTTCGAAGTGGTGGTGCCGACCCTCAACCTCGGCTGCATTCACGGCGGCGACAGCCCCAACCGCATCTGTGGTCAGAGCGAGCTGCACATCGACCTGCGCATGACCCCCAACGGCGACTACCGCGCGGTGCGCGAGGAACTCGATCAGCGCCTGGCGAACATCGCCACCCGGCGCAAAGCGGACATCTCCCTCATGCCGCTGGTGGAGCCCGTGCCACCTTTTGAACAAAGTGCAGACAGTGAACTGGTCCGTGTCGCCGAGCGCCTCACCGGCCACCCGTCTCTAGCGGTGGCCTTCGCCACCGAAGCGCCCTTCCTGCAGCAGCTGGGCATGCAGACCATCGTCATGGGTCCCGGCTCCATAGACCGTGCCCACCAGCCCGACGAATACCTGGAACTGGAGCAGTTGCGGCCCTGCATCACCTTGCTGGAACAGTGCATTGCCCACTATTGCCTGTAGGGAGCAGACAGCGGCCTGTGCATTATTGCCATTAGTGCAAGCCCCACCCTTTCGTTACTCTTGGCCTTTTTTCGTAGCGAACAACAGGCGATACCAGTGACAACGACAGGCCGCGACCATATACGCTGGTTCAGGAGCACCGCACCCTACATCAACGCACACCGGCGCAAGACCTTCGTGCTGATGCTGGGGGGCGAGGCCGCCCAACACCCGAACTTCGCCAACATCATCCACGACATCGCCCTGCTCAACAGCCTGGGAGTGCGCCTGGTGCTGGTGCACGGCAACCGGCCACAGATCGACGAGCGCCTGGAGCGCGCCGGCATCGAGCACCGTTTTCACGCCGGCATGCGCATTACCGACAGCGCGTCGATGCCGCTGGTGACCGACGCCGCCGGCTCCCTGCGCGCCCAGATCGAGGCCCTGCTGTCCATGGGGCTGCCCAACTCCCCCATGCAGGGTGCCAGCATCCGGGTCTGCTCCGGAAACTTCATCTCCGCCCGGCCCATCGGCGTGCTGGACGGCATCGACTTCCAGCACACCGGCCGGGTGCGCCGGGTGGACGTGGCCGGCATTCGCGAACAGCTCGCGGCGGGCTCCATCGTGCTGCTTTCCCCGCTGGGCTATTCCCCCACTGGGGAGGTCTTCAATCTGCATCTGGAAGATATCGCCGTGCACTGCGCTTCCGCCATCGGCGCCGACAAGCTGCTGCTGTTCGGGGCCGACCGGGGCCTGGAAGACAGCGACGGCACGCTGCTGCACCAGATCGCCGTTGGCGCGATGGGCGCCATGCAATTTCGCACACCCGAACAGGCTCGCCTGGCCGACACCGCCCGCCGGGCCTGTCTGGCGGGCGTCGAGCGCTGCCAGCTCATCAGCTACCAGGACGACTGCGCCATGCTGGAGGAGCTGTTCACCCACGACGGCAACGGCACCCTGGTCGCCAAGGACGACTACGAGCAGTCGCGCTGGGCCACCATCAACGACGTCGGCGGCATCCTGGAACTGATCGAGCCGCTTGAGCAGCAGGGCGTGCTGCTCAAGCGCTCCCGGGAACTGCTGGAAAACGAAATCAGCCACTTCCGCCTGCTGGAGCGGGACGGCCGCATCCTCGCCTGCGCCGCCCTCTACCCCTACCCTGAGGAAAGCTGCGGCGAAATCGCCTGCGTGGTATCCCACCCGCAATACCGCGGCTCACGCCGTGGCGAACGGCTGCTGCGCAGCCTGGAACAGGAAGCACGCCAGCGCGGGCTGAGCCAGGTGTTCGTACTCACCACCCAGACCGCCCACTGGTTTATCGAACAGGGCTTTGCCGAAACCGGCCGCGAGACACTGCCGGCGCAGAAGCAGAAGCTCTACAACCTGCAGCGCAATTCGAAGGTGTTTTTTAAAAATCTCTGACACAGGAATGGATGCGCTGTGACTTGCGACAGAAACGCCGCATAACCTGCCGATCGGCGCTCCCTCTGTCGCGGCCATCTGGCCAGAACCCGCCGACCGTGCCGCTCTCACCCCCCCAAACCCATCGCCCTGCGCATGATCTCCTGCTTGACCGGCCCCGCCCGGTGCACGGCGCTCATGCCCGCGTTGCGCAGCCAGCGCAGGGGCAGGGACTGCTGTTCGAACAGACGCTTGAAGGCATCCATGGCGCCCATCATCAGCAGGTTTTCGCCCTTGCGCCGGCGCTGGTAGCGGCGCAGTACCTCCAGGCTGCCGGGGTCCTGGCGCTGGCGGTGGGCGACGAGCAGTTCCCCAGCGAGCACAGCCACGTCCTTCAGGCCAAGGTTGATGCCCTGTCCGGCCAGGGGGTGGATGGTGTGGGCGGCATCGCCCACCAGGGCGACGCGCGGCTGCACGTAGTTTACCGCGTGGCGCTGGCGCAGGGGGAAGGCAACGCGAGGGGAGGCGCCCAGCACCTTGCCCAGGCGGTGCTCGAAGGCCCGGCCCAGGCGCTGGCAGAAGGCGCTGTCGTCAAGGGCGAGGATGTCGTCTGCCAGCGCCTCCTGCAGTGACCAGACGATGGAGCAGTAGTTGGCCTGCTCTCCCGCCAGCCCTGCCTCTCCCGCGGATAGCGGCAGGAAGGCCAGAGGACCGCTGGGCAGGAAGCGCTGCCAGGCGGTGTGGGCATGGGGCCGCTCGATGGCCACGGTGGCCACCAGCGCGCGGTGGCCGTAGTCCCATTCGCGAGTCTGGAAATCGAGCAGGCTGCGCACGCTGGACAGGGCGCCATCGGCCGCCACCAGCACGCGGGCGCGCAGGCGCTGGCCGCCGGACAGGATCAGGCTGATGCCGCCAGCATCGCGGTCGATGGCGTCGAGGCTGGCGGGGGCCAGCACGCGCAGTTCCGGTGCGCCCTGCAGGCGGCCCAGCAGGGCGCTGACAACGGCGCGGTTCTCCACGATATGGCCCAGCTCGGCGCGATCCACGTCGGCGGCGTCGAATTCGATGTTGCCGGTGCCCTCGGCGTCCCACACGCTCATGTGGTGATAGGGGCAGGCGCGATAGGCAGTGACGGCGGACCAGCTACCGAGCCGCTCGAGGAAGGCCGACGATTCAGGGTTGAGCGCGCTGACCCGGCTGTCGAAGGTGTCCAGGCCACGCTCCGGTGGCAGCGGTGGCGGGCTCAGCGGGCGCGCTTCCACCAGCGCCAGGCGCAGGCCGCTGCCGAGCAGGGCCGCGGCCAGCGCGCCTCCCGCCATGCCGGCGCCGATAATGGCGACATCGACATCGGCCTCCGTATTCCAACCCACCTTGCGGGGTTCAGTCACGAGCACCTCCCAGCGCCGCCACCCCCGCCGCATGGCGCACAAATTCACGCTTCAGGCCGGGGGCCATATCCAGCGCCGACAGGGCCAGGTCGCGGGTGGCGCCGAGCAGGGGGGCGTCGAGCCTGAACAGCTCCGGCAGCAGGTCACTGGCACCGATGGTGAGGCGCTGGTCCCGCCACTGGGCGCCCTGGTAGCGCTGCAGGCGGGACAGGGTGCCCAAGGCCGCCGGCCCGGGTGCCGTGGCGAGCTCCGCCGCCAGCCTGGCCACATCGCGCAGGGCCAGGTTGAAGCCCTGCCCCGCCACCGGGTGGAGGGTGTGGGCGGCGTTGCCCATCACCACCACGCCCTGGCGCACCTGCTCCTGCGCCTGGCGCAGGAGCAGGGGATAGGTGTGGCGCTCGCCGGCACGCACAAAACGCCCCAGGCGATAGCCAAAGGCACCCTGCAGGGCCGCCAGGAATTCGGCCTCGCCGGCCGCCGCCAGCGCGCTGGCCCGCTCCGGCGGCAGGCCCCACACCAGGGCGCTGCGATGGGCGGCGCC
>JBKDZQ010000406.1:0-2946 GCA_047971325.1 Parahaliea sp. | reverse complement strand
CCACCAGGGTCGGCGTGTAGCCGGCCTGGGACTGGGACCAGTACTGGGTGACATCCTCGTACAGGGGCATCACCGGCACGTTGTGCTCGATGCCGGTGATGCCATCGCCGATCAGGTTCATGTCCATGTGGTAGAGGGAGCCTCCCTCGGCTACCGACATCAGGCCCTCCCGGCGCGCCGCCTCGATCACCTGCTGGCGCTGTTCGCGCCGGGGCTGGTTGTAGTTCTTCACCGAGATGGCACCCTGGGCCTTGAGCCGGCGCACATCGTTGAGGGCGTCGTCGAGGGTGTCGATGGGCGCCCAGTAGGTGCTTTTGGCGCCGTAGATGATTTCGCCGGTGGAGAAGATGCGCGGGCCGAGAATCCTGCCGGCATTGCGGTATTCGGCGGCGGCGAATACCTGGCTGGCAATGCTGGAAGGGTTGTGCACGGTGGTCACCCCCAGCGCCAGATGGGCGAGCAGGTCCCAGTTCTGCTGGGGGATGATCTCGCCCTCGCCGTAGGAGCCGTGGGCGTGAATGTCGATAAAGCCGGGGATAAGGGTCTTGCCGCCGAGGTCCACGGTCTTGAAACCCTCGGGAATCTCGAGGCCGGCGCTGTCGCCCACCCCGGTGATACGGTTGCCCTCCAGCAGCACGGTACCGCGCTCAAATACCGTGCGCGCTTTATCCATGGTGATGACCCGGGCGTTGACCAGGGCCAGGCGGGTATCCGGTGCCTGGGTGGTGATCGTCATCGACAGGTCGATACCATCGGCGGGTGGCTCGAAACCCCCGGCCAGAGCCTGATCGACCCGCACCGTTTTCAGCAGCGGGCCCACCGACCAGCTCAGGGCACTGCCGTCGGCGTTCCAGTACAGGTAGGTGCCGCCGGTGCTGCTCACCCTGACACTGGGAAAGGCCGGCTTGGCGGCGTCCAGCACCAGCGGCCTGCCACTGGGCAGAAAATCCGCCAGATACATCTGGTGGCTGCTCCTGAAGGCCACCTGTTGTCCGCTGGGGGACAGGCGGATGTCAGTGGCGTAGTCCGCCTGGGCCAGCTCGTGGACGTCAAAACCTTCGAGATTCATCGACAGCAGCTTGGTGACGGCGGTGCTGCTGCCGCGCCCGGTGGCACTCTCCGCCCGCTCCTGCACGTAGATACGGTCTGTCTGCGGGCCGAAGTGGGGGTTGGTACCGCGCTTGCTGACCCGGCGGGTCTTGCCGTCGGCCACGGTCATCCGGTAGATGCCCGGGTCCACGCCCCAGGCCGGGTTCAGCAGCGCGGAGCCGGGGAGCTTGCGGTAGGCCAGGGCCTTGCCGCTGGCATCGATGGCCAGCTCGGTGAACTGGCCTTTGGCATCGCCGAGCGCACGGGACTTGCCGCCACCGGTGCCGACGCTGCGGATGCTGCTCAGGCTACTGTCGTTCCAGCGCAGGAAATACACTGTGCGACCATCGGGCGACCACACCGGGGAGTAGTCGAAACCCACCTCCGTACTGTCGCTGGTCAAGGGGGCGGGGGCGCCATCGCCGCGCTTCAAGTACAGGCGGCCGAGTGATTCGAACAGCACCGCGCTGCCGTCGGGAGAAGGCTGGGCAAAGCGCACCATGCGTGTCTGGAACTGTTTGGGCGCCACCTCCACCGGGAAGCGCAGGGCGGGGTAGATGTCGCGGCTGTCCTGTACGTGGAAGGGAATATCACTCACCTGGCCATCCGCCAGCGTCAGTTTGCGCAGCTTGCCGCCGGCCCAGAACACCAGGGCCTGGCTGTCGGGGGTCCAGTCCATGTTCGGGTAGAGACCGTGTACCGCCCAGGTTTCCTGCATGTCCTGGTCGAGCCGGTCGTAGACCATGCGCTCCTCGCCGCTGGTCAGGTCCATGACGAACAGGCGCGACTGCGCGCGCACGCGCTTGACGAAGGCCAGCGACTTGCCGTCGGGGGAGGGCGTGGGGCGCACCGCGCCGCCGGGCCCACCGGCCACGGTGGCAATGTCGCCGCTGTCCAGCTCCACCTTGCGGATCTGGAACAGCTCGGTGTTGCTGTCCTGGTGGTAGATGAAGGTGTCGCCCGGGGTGACATTGAGGGTGAAGTAGATGCCCTTGCCATCGCTGGTGAAGGCCGGTTCGCCCTGTTCCTTCTGGAAGGTCTTCCCGGGGCGCTCTACCAGCAGCTGGCCGCTGTTCTGCTCGCCGCCCCCGGCGCGGTACAGCCAGATTTCCCCGGTGCCCAGTGAGCGCGAGGTGGTGAAGTGCTTGCGGGCGGCGATATAGCGGCCGTCGGGGCTCCAGCTCGGGTTGTTCAGCAGGCGGAAGTCCTCGAAGGTCACCTGGTGGTAGCGCTGGCTGTCGAGGTCCAGGGTCCAGATATTGTCGCCCCCGGCGCGATCCGAGGTGAAGGCGATCCGCTTGCCGTCGGGGCTGAAGCGCGGCTGCATGTCCCAGGCGTGGCCGCGGGTCAGGGAGCGTGCCTCGCCGCCTTCCATCGGCAGCAGGTAGAGGTCGCCCAGCAGGTCAAACACGATCTGCTGGCCGTCGGGAGAGACATCCAGGCTGATCCAGCTGCCTTCGCGGACATCGATCCGCGCCTTGACCGGGCTGGCGCTGTAGGCGGGGTGATCGACATCCCAGGCCGGTGCTTTTTCGTCGGCGGCCTGGGCCGGCGCCAGTACCAGCAGGGCGGCGAGTGCCAGGGGGGCATGGCAAAGGGTAGGGCGTTGCATACGCTGGGTCCGTGGAATTGTTTTGTTGAACGAGTGGCAGTGAGACATACTGCCGCTTGTGCGTACCATACACGCATGCATACATCAGTCATAGCACGCAGTCGCAGCACGGAGATCGCCCCATGCCCCTTCGCAAGCCCTTTTTCAGTTTTGGCACAGCCCTGATCGCACTGACCCTGCTGGCCGCCGGCCCCTCGGTGGCGCTGGAGGTCGGCGACCCGGCCCCGGATTTCACCCTGCAGGCC
>JBKDZQ010000405.1:0-2570 GCA_047971325.1 Parahaliea sp. | reverse complement strand
GGCGTGACCAGCCGCCGCTGGGGAGAGACCCCGCTGGCGCTGATGGTGCCCGCCGCCGGCGAGCCGGCCGACCGGCAGGCGGTACTCGAGTGGGCCAACGCGCGCCTGGGCCGCCAGCAGCGGCTGGCGCAGGTACTGCTGGTGGAGGCCCTGCCGCGCAACCCCAACGGCAAGATCCTCAAGCGGGAGCTGCGCCGCCAGTATGCGGATCTGTGTTTTGATTGAGTGAGGCCAGGCGCGCTCGGAGTGCCAGCGCTTCTGGCGGCCCCTTCCGCCGATTTTCTCACTACCGCATTATTCATTGGCTTGGGCAAAAATAGCCAAAGCCCGACAGTAAAACAGGCGGAACACCATGCCCGACGACGACCACATCACCTATCGCAGCAGCGACGGCCTTGCCCTCTACGCCCGCGACTACCGCACGGCGCCAGCGGAGGCCCCGGTGCTGCTGTGCCTGCACGGCCTGACCCGCAACAGCGCCGATTTCGCCAGCCTGGCCGAACACCTGGCGGGCGGTTTCCGGGTCATCTGCGCCGACCAGCGCGGCCGGGGCCGCTCGGACTACGACCCCCAGCCCGCCCGCTACCAGCCCCTCACCTATGTCGAAGACATGTTCACCCTGCTCGACCACCTGCAGGTGGCGCGGGTGACGGTGATCGGCACCTCCATGGGCGGCCTGATGGGCATGCTGATGGCGGCCCGCCAGCCAGAGCGTATCTCCGCCCTGGTGCTGAACGACATCGGCCCCGAAGTTGACCCCAGGGGGCTGGCGCGCATCCAGTCCTATGTCGGCAAGAGCGCACCGGTCAGTGACTGGCAACAGGCGGTGGCCCAGGTGCGGGCCATCAACGGCAGCGCCTTCCCCGACTTCAGTCAGACCCAGTGGCGGGACTTTGCCGGCAAGATCTATCGCGAGCAAAACGGGGTGCCGGTGCTGAACTACGACTCGGCCATCGCCGCGCCCATCGACAGCAGTAAAGAGGCGGCGGTGCCGCCGGACCTGTGGCCCCTGTTCGAGAGTCTCTCGCAGCCGCTGTTGCTGGTTCGCGGTGAACTCTCCGACATTTTGGCGGCGAGCACCGCCGCCGGCATGTGCGAGCGTGGCCAGGACTGCCGGCTGGTGGAGATTCCCGGTCGCGGCCATGCGCCGACCCTGGACGAAGCTCCCGCCCGGCGGGCTATCGATGACTTCCTCGGGGCGCTGGCGGGCTGAGTGCACCTGTTGATTCGGCTAGAAAATATTTGAACTTCACCCCGCGAATTGTCCGGCAGCAGCGGCTGGTTATGCACTATTCGTAATGGCTCCAGAGCCCGAGTACTTTGAGCACCCGCTCGTCCTCGAGCACCTGGCAGACCAGGCGATGCTGAATATTGATGCGGCGTGAATAGGACCCCACAAGATCACCAATAAGCTTCTCAAGCGGAAGCGGCTTTCGGTAGGGGGCTTCAGCGATCAGCGCTAACAGATCCTGCGCTTGTGGTTTGAGGCCGCCGGAGGCCAACTTCTTTGCATCTTTCTGGGCTTGCTTGGTATAAACCGACTTCCATGTCACCAGTCCAGCTCTTTATCGCATTCATCCACGAGGGTATCCATTCCCTCACGAATAGACTCCCGCATACCGGGTACGGCGAGCAGGTAGAGTGTTTTCTGAATTGCAGACCAGTCTTCCTCGGACACCAGGACGGCTTTGTTCCGTTTTCCCGTGATGACGATCAGTTGGTGGGACTTGGCGGTCTCGTCAATCAATCGATAAAGGTTGCTGCGCGCTTCAGTTGCTGTGATTCCGGTCATGACGCTCCTCTTGTGTGCTCAATGAAGAGGGTGCGTGGAGTGGTGAGTTCATAGGCCTTATCCACTTCGTACATAAGGCCATCTTTCCTGCTCTCGACACGGGAATAATTTTCGGCCAGCCAGGAGGTATCCCCAGCAGGCTGCCGGACTTGAGCCCGGCAGCCTGCTAGAAGCGGACGATAGAGCGGCCTGCATAGCTTTGGCTATGATGCGATGGCTCAACGTAAACGCAATTATGTCTCCGTTGTAAATGATTCTCAATATTGATAAAAAGTCTGCCATCTAAATTTGACCTGGGTGGGGAATTGGAGATGCTGTTTAAGAAGGTGGGCGCAGGGATGATTTTATCATCCTTTGTAATAATTGTTGGTGCCGTATATGGCCAAGCAGACAACACCAAGCCCTCAAATGAGGTCAGTCGGGCAGGAGCGATGGAGGAGATCATCGTTCGCGGTACGAACCAATCCCGTTATATCGTCAATGAACCTGACCCGGTAACAGGGTTAGACCTCGATTTCCTAGAAAACCCAAGAAGTGTGACGGTGCTTCCAGAGCAGCTGATACTCGATCGTAAAATTACAACACTTGAAGAAGCGCTACGCAACGTACCCGGGGTTGTCGCTGGTGATGGTTTCGGAGGGACACGGGATGACTTTTTCATACGGGGTTTCCGTCGGAACGCAGAATATCGCAATGGATTTAGAAGGCAGACTTCGTTCAAGGCAAATCTTTCCAATATCGAGTTTACGCGTGTTATCCGAGGTCCTGCCGCAATCAC
>JBKDZQ010000404.1:0-5837 GCA_047971325.1 Parahaliea sp. | reverse complement strand
TGGCCCTGGCCCTGCCAATGGTTGGGAATCAGTATCGTGGAAGCGAGCACCTGTTTTTCAAAGCCGTTGCGGTCGATGATTTCCAGGCCTTTGAGCTCGACCACACCCTGGGGCAGCGGCTGGTTTGCGGCCGGTGCGGCGCCGGGTCGCCCTGCCTGTCCCCCGCCCTGGCTGGCCGTCGACTGGGCCTGGCTCGGCGGCATCCGGCCCTGCCATTGGGGCTGCGGCGCCGGATTCTGCCACTGGGCCTGGGAGTTGGAGTGGGGTTGCCACTGGCCCTGGAGCATGTTCGGGGCGGAGGCCGGGTCATCCATGCCGCCAGCGGGATAACTCGCGTCCTGCACCTCCGATATGTGGTCGCCCGAGCAGGCAACCAGTGCCCAGCCCAGCGCGAAGGGGATCAGTAGTCTCATGGCGGCCTCGCCCGAAGAACGACGGAAGCCACTACTATAGACCAGATGGCAGTGGCGGGCACACTGCCGGGACTGCCGCCGCGACCGGGCCCCGCGCCGGATTGTGACTCAGCTCACGAGCGGCGCCACTGGGTTCCCTCCCGGGAATCCTCCAGCACCACGCCCTGTTGCAGCAGTTCATCGCGGATGGCGTCGGCGCGGGCGTAGTCCCGGGCCGCTTTCGCGGCCACCCGGGCAGCGATGGCGGCCTCCACCTCGGCGGCGCTGATACCCTCCCCGCTATCCGCCTGCAGCCAGTCCCGGGGGTGCTGCCCGAGGATGCCGAGCAGGTTGCCAGCCGCCAGCATGCGGCCCTTGAGGGCGGGTTTGTCCTCATCCGCGGCCTTGTGCAATTGCTTGGCCAGGGCATGGATTTCGGCGATGGCGACGGGGGTGTTGAGATCGTCGTTGAGCGCCTCGTAGAAGGGTTCCCCGGCCAGGCGGATTTCCATATCCAGCGGAATGTCTTCCACTTCGCGCAGGGTGTTGTAGAGGCTGCCCAGGGTGGCCTCGGCCTGGTCCAGCAGTTCGGCGGAAAAGTTCAGCGGCGAGCGGTAGTGGGCCGACAGCAGGGCAAAGCGCAGCACCTCGCCCCGGTATGTTTTCAGCAGGTCGCGCACCGTGCGCACATTGCCCAGCGACTTGGACATCTTCTCGCCGTCGATGTCGATATAGGCGTTGTGCAGCCAGTAGCGCACGTAGTCGCCGCCGTGGGCACAGCGGCTCTGCGCGATCTCGTTCTCATGGTGGGGAAAGATCAGGTCGCGGCCACCGCCGTGAATATCGATGGTCTCCCCCAGGTGTTCGCGGATCATCGCCGAGCACTCCAGATGCCAGCCGGGGCGGCCATGACCCCAGGGGCTGTCCCAGCCCGGCTCGCCCGCCTTCGCCGGCTTCCACAGCACGAAATCGCCGGGGTGGCGCTTGTAGTCGGCCACGTCCACCCGGGCGCCCGCCAGCATGTCCTCCAGCGAACGGCCGGAGAGCCTGCCGTAATCCGCCATGGACTCCACCGCGAACAGCACATGAGCGGCGGACTCATAGGCGTGGCCCTTGTCGATCAGCGTCTGGGTGAGCGCGATCATCGGCCCGATATTGTGGGTGGCGTGGGGCTCCAGGGTAGGGGGTAGTGCATTCAGCTCGCCCATATCCTCACGGTACCTGGCGGTGAATTCTTCGGTGACAGATTCAATGCTGCGCCCGCCCTCCCGGGCGGCGGCGATGATCTTGTCGTCCACGTCGGTGATATTGCGGGCGTAGATCACCTCGTCGAAGTGGGTTTGCAGCAGGCGGAACAGGGTGTCGAACACCACCACCGGGCGGGCGTTGCCGATATGAGCCAGGTTGTAGACCGTGGGACCGCAGACGTACATGGTCACCCGGCCCGGCTCCAGGGGTTCGAAGTCCTGCTTCTGGCGGGTCAGGGTATTGTAGAGTTTCAAAGACATGCCGTGCCCTATTCGTTGTTCCAGGTGTCGCGCAGGCCAATGGTCATGTTGAACACCGGCGCTGCCTCGCTGTGCTCGAAGCGGTCGGCCACGAAGTAGCCCTCGCGCTCGAACTGGAAGAGCTGCTCGGGCCGGGCGGCCGCCAGGCCAGGTTCGATCCAAGCGCCCTCCACCACGCGCAGGGACTCCAGATTCACCAGCGCCATGAAATCCTTGTCGCCCCGGTCCGGGGCCGGGTCGGTGAACAGGCGGTCGTAGAGCCGCACGGTGGCCCGGCGGCCCTCGCTGGCGGACACCCACTGGATCACGCCCTTGGGTTTCACCCCGTCCTGCGGGTCCCTGCCGAGGGTGTCGGGCACCACATGGGCGCGCAGCTCGACAATATTGCCGGCGGCGTCCTTCACCGCCTCGTCCGCCTCGATCACATGGGCGTTGCGCAGGCGCACCCGCTTGCCCAGCACCAGGCGCTTGAACTTCTTGTTGGCCTCCTCGCGGAAATCCTCGGCGTCGATATACAGCTCGCGGGTAAAAGGCAGCTCGCGCGCGCCGAGTTCCTCCCGGCTGGGATGGGCCGGTGCGATCAGGCGCTCCACCTGGCCTTCCGGGTAGTCGGTCAACACTACTTTCAAGGGACGCAGCACGCACATGGCGCGCGGCGCGTTGTCGTTCAGGTCGTCGCGGATGGCGTGTTCCAGCATGGCCACGTCCACCACCCCGTCGGAGCGGGTGACGCCGATCATCTCGCAGAAATTACGAATGGCGCGGGGGGTAAAGCCCCGGCGGCGCATGCCGGCGATGGTGGGCATGCGTGGATCGTCCCAGCCATCCACCACCTTGTCGTCCACCAGTTGCTTGAGCCGGCGCTTGCTGGTGACGGTGTAGTTGAGATTGAGGCGGCCAAACTCGTACTGCCGCGGGCGGCTGGGCACCGGCAGGTGGTCCAGCAGCCAGTCGTAGAGCGGGCGGTGATCCTCGAATTCCAGCGTGCACACCGAATGGGTCACGCCCTCAATGGCGTCTTCCTGGCCGTGGGCGAAGTCGTAGGTGGGATAGATGCACCAGGCGCTGCCGGTCTGGTGGTGTTCGGCCTTGCGGATGCGATAGAGGATGGGATCGCGCAGGTTCATGTTGGGCGAGGCCATGTCGATCTTCGCCCGCAGCACCCGGCTGCCCTCGTCGAACTCACCGGCCTTCATACGCGCCAGCAGGTCCAGGTTTTCAGCCACTGCGCGCTCGCGATAGGGGCTGTTGCGGCCCGGCTCGGTGAGGGTGCCGCGGTAGTCCCGGGCCTCCTGCGCGCTGAGATCGCAGACGTAGGCGTCGCCCCGTTCCACCAGGTGCACCGCCCAGTCGTAGAACTGCTGGAAATAACTGGAGGCGTAACGCACCTCCCCGGCCCAGGTGTAGCCCAGCCAGCGCACATCCTCCTGGATGGAAGCCACGTATTCAGGGCTCTCCTTCGCCGGGTTGGTGTCGTCAAAGCGCAGGTTGCAGGTGCCGCCGAAGCGCTCCGCCAGCCCGAAGTTGAGGCAGATGGACTTGGCGTGGCCAACGTGAAGATAGCCGTTGGGTTCCGGCGGGAAGCGCGTCATCACCTGCTGGACGCGGCCGGCTGCCAGATCCTCGGCAACAATCTGGTGAAGGAAGTTGCTGGCGGGTTGCTTGTCCATGTTTCCTTGGGCTTCGGGTCAAAAAGGCGCGTAGTATAGCGGCTGCCTCCGCCGTCTTGTAGGGAAATCCAGCCGGCTCGCACCGGGCGGCAAAAGCCCGTATCATTCCCGCCCCTTGGATCGCATTCAAACCGCAGGATTATCACCATGGTCATCATTCGCACCACTTTCGGGCCCATTACCCTGAACCTGGACGCCGAAAACGCCCCCAAAACCGTCGAGAATTTTCTCGGCTACGCCCGCGACGGCTACTACGACGGCACCATTTTCCACCGCGTGATCGACAATTTCATGATCCAGGGCGGCGGCTTCGACACCGACATGCAGCAAAAGCCCACCGGTGAGCCGATCGAAAACGAAGCCCACAACGGCCTGAAGAACGACTTTGGCACCATTGCCATGGCACGCACCATGGACCCCCACTCCGCCACCGCCCAGTTCTTCATCAACGTGAAGGACAACGACTTCCTCAATCACAGCGGCAAGAACATGCAGGGCTGGGGCTACACCGTGTTTGGCAAGGTGACCGAGGGCGAAGAAGTCCTGCACAAGATCCGCGCCGTGGCCACCTCCAGCCGCAACGGCCACCAGGACGTGCCCACCGACCCGGTCATCATTGAAAGCGTGGAAATTGTCGAGGACTGAGCGGGCGCGGGCTGATCACCCCACGTGAGCGGCACCTGGTTTATTTCCGATCTCCATCTGGACCCGGCCCGGCCCGCCGTGACGCAGGCTCTGGCGGACTTTCTGGCCGCCCGGCGCGATGCCCGGGCCCTCTACATCCTCGGCGATTTCTTCGAGGCCTGGATCGGCGATGACGACGACGCCCCGCTGGTGGGCGAAGTCGCCGGTCTGCTCGCCCGTTACCGCGCCGCCGGCCCCGAACTCTACCTGATGCCGGGCAATCGCGACTTCCTGCTGGGGGAAGCCTTCGCCACCCGCTGCGGCGCCACCCTGCTCCCCGACCCCAGCGTCATCGACCTCTACGGCCGCCGCGCCCTGCTGATGCACGGGGACAGCCTGTGCACCGGCGACAGCGCCTACCAGCAGTTTCGCGCCATGGCCCGCAGCCCCGCATGGCAGGCGGAAGTGCTGGCCCGCCCCCTCGCCGAGCGCCGGGCACTGGCGGCGCAACTGCGGGGCATGAGCCAGGACGCCAACAGTAACAAGGCCGAGGACATCATGGACGTCAGTCCGCCGGAGGTGGAAAAAACCCTGGTCGACAACGGCGTCGAGTTGCTGATCCACGGCCATACCCACCGGCCACAGCGGCACTCGCAGCAGCACGGCGAGCGCTGGGTGCTGGGGGACTGGCATGTGCACGCCTGGGTTATCAACGCTGAACCTGAAGATATGAAACTGATTAAAATCAAATTTTTATAGTTAGTTACAGCAATTTTATAAAGCTAGAAATAAGATCAGATCGAGGGTGAACGCCACCTTTCTTTCATCGCATGAGCTTCATTATTTTTAGAAAAATTATTA
The DNA here is from genome assembly GCA_047971325.1 of Parahaliea sp. GTDB lineage: Bacteria > Pseudomonadota > Gammaproteobacteria > Pseudomonadales > Halieaceae > Parahaliea. Next base: position 782 of record JBKDZQ010000404.1, on the reverse strand, counting down.
ATTTTAATCAAAAGATTACAGATCAAATCTAAAGCTAGAACTAACTCAAGAAAGGGCTAGTGCGGCACGCCGCTGTGAAAGCGGAACTCACTGTCCGGCGTTTCAACCAGCCCCTGCTCCACCGCCAGCAGCAGGGCGAGACGCTGCTCGACTTCTTCGTCCGAGCCCAGTTCCCGCGCCAGTTTAAGGTAATCGCTGAAGTGTCGTGATTCGGACTTGAGCAGCGAGGTATAGAAGTCCGCCAGCTCCTCATCCAGCACCGGCACCAGTGCGGCGAAGCGCTCGCAGGAACGGGCCTCGATGATCGCACCCACCAGCAGGGTATCCACCAGACGGCCAGGCTCACTGTTGCGCACCGCATCGCGCAGGCCTTTGGCATAGCGGGCAGCGCTGATCCGGGCGTAATCGATGCCGCGCCGCCCCATGATGGCGATCACCTGCTCGAAATGACGCAGCTCCTCCCGGGCCAGGCGCGACAGCTTGTTCAGCAGGCGGGGATGATCGGTGTAGCGGTACATGAGGTTGAGGGCGGTGGAGGCGGCTTTCTTCTCGCAGTTGGCGTGATCGACCAGCAGCAGTTCGGGATGTTCCAGCGCCCAGTCGACCCAGGCCGGGGGGGTAGCACAGGGCAGGAAATCGAGAATGGGCTGGAGGTCGACAGGCTTGCTCACACGCCCTCCTCGACGGCTTTGGCAAACAGGTCGGGAGTCATCATATAGCGCTCGTAGTGGGCCTGGGACAGCAGCAGGAATTCATGGTCGATCAGGTCGCGCAGCGCCGGC
>JBKDZQ010000403.1:0-7073 GCA_047971325.1 Parahaliea sp. | reverse complement strand
ATCGGGAACTGCTGCGCCTTGGGGCTACACCCAATGTGGCACAGTCGGTGGCGGCGCTGAGCCGTCGCTGGTGGCACAACAGCCTGTCAGGGGTGCATCGTGTGTTGACGATAGCCTACTATGACCGACTGGGTTTGCCGAGTCTCTCATGACCTCAACTTCTCGAACCGCCTGGTGCGGACCCGCATGCCCGGTGGTGTGGGAGGGGAGGAGCCGGATGGCTCCCCCCTATCCCGATCAGTATAGACCGCGGGCCTTCCGCTCCTTTTCCCGCAGCTCTTCATCCAGCCGGGGAGAGTAGATCACGCCGGGAAGGATGTCCGGGAACCAGGCCCACTTCAGGATGATCTGGCAGTGAACCAGACCTCCTGAACAGTAACGCTACGACTTCAGATACTTGAAATAAGCCTCTCGTACCATTACGGCACCTTGATCAACATCGAACTTCGGCAACCCCGGCCGCAGCAGCGTGTCCATATCCCGACGAAAGGCCGCCTTGCGCAGTCGGGCATCAAGCAGTGCATTGGCCTCGTCGTGCCCCAGGTGTGTTCCTTCCTTGTCCAGGTACCAGGCGAAAGCTTCCATCGCTTTGGCGCCGTCCACCGGATAGGGAGTGATACCGGCCTCGCTGAGCTGCCATGCATGGCTTAGATCGAAGAGATCGCGTCCCTGTTCGCGCTGCAGCAAAGCCCGTGTCTTGGTGCCCAACATTTCGTTGATGTCGTAGGAGCGCACTACCGCACGGATCAGCTCGCCATCATCGTCCAGCGTATCCAGCTCGACGCCAACCATTGGGTACAGTGACGTGCTTTCGTTGAGGTTGACCTCGACCTTGATGGTTTCCTCGCGCCGCAGGCCCACTGGTACGAATCGATAGGCGGTGCGCAGAATCTTCGAGGGCCGCAGTACATTGCGAATCGCCAGCCAGGCGTCGGCGATCAACGAATCGGCCGGTGCTCCCAGCACGGGTGTCAGCACGCGGCGCAGGTGTTGATCCAGCGTTTGGGTATCCATCGCCTTGACGAGCACCAGATCGATATCTTCCGAATAGCGTGCAGCCGGTGCAAGGTGTGCCTTGTGCAGGACCGTGCCACCCCGCATCGCCAGATGTTCGCCCAGAACAGGATCGGCGAAGATGGCCGCCACACCACGGGACAGCCGCAGATCCTGCTCGATCTGGCTGCGCCTGGGCCACGGCGCATGGCTCTGCCAGGCCGTTAGATGGGTATGCTGGATCACGTATTGGCGCTCCCGGCATCAAAGGTCAATCGCACTTTGAAGGTGGCATCAACTTCAGACGGTGCCTCTCTCGCCTGTCCACGCTCGAGTGGTATAAGACGTAGCGCCTTGTCGCGCAACCATTGGGCTACCCGCAACTGCAGGGCATCCTGCTCCTCCAGAGCAAGCAAGGCCCCGAGACGCTGTGCGGTCGGGACTTCCTGCAGGGCATCCAGTGCCTCGGTCAGTCCCTGGGGCGTGCAGCACGCCCACAACTCTCGCAGCACCTCTCGAACGCGGGCCGTACCACCAACCAGGGCCGCCCGCTCCACCAGCTCGAGTGCCGTCAGTTCCGGTGTACCGACCTTGAAGCGACCGTCCGGCGTCTCGTGCCAACGGGTCGGCATGTTTTCGATCCGCGCACGGGTGTGAAACACCACCTCCTGGCGACCGACCGTGATGGGGCGCCGACGTTCGGGCACCATCACCTGCGTCACCATCACCGCGTAGGGCGACGCTCCAAAGATTTCGGCGGCACTGAGCAGCGTGACATAGTAGGAAAGACCCAGCGTCTTGCTCATGTAGCGGTCCAGCCAGGCTTCCGGCGGCGGAGCACCAGCCGTGGCGTACTGCAAGGGCACGATGAGCCAGTGGTCCGAGCCGCGAGACAGGCGGACGAGCCGGCCACGCCGCTGCTGGCGATAGAGCGCCTGCCGCAAGGCAGTCGAACTGGCATCGGGCAAGGCCTCGCGGATGTCCTGCAGCCACAAATTGAGTTTGCCGGCACGCTCAGCCGCGTCGATCACGCCGGATAGGGAACGATGGTGATCCATGAGACAGCCACACTATTTTCGCGATATATATCATAAACTGTCGCATATCGCGAATTATGTGCTTACGAGTTGCCTATCAGCCCCGAGCCCGGGCTTCTGCCCCATGGATGCTACAATCCGGTAGCCCGACAGTTTCCATTCTCCGCTGCATGCGATGACCTCTCCCTGTGATGCTGGGAGCACGCAGCGTCGGGAATGCCATCCATGCCAAGCATCCGCCTTACTATTTCTGCCAAATGTCTCGCCCTCATCGCTGGACTGATTCCCGCCACTATCGGTACGGGATGCGTCCCAACCGTCCCCCCAGTTCCCGCTGGCCCACAGGCCGAAGCCACACCGCCTCCAGTGCCAGGTGACTGGCTCCCCGTTGCCCGCTACGGTCGCTACACGCTGGTGGAGTTGGCACCACAGGCCGCCCAGAGCAACCTGTTGTTGCAAATGGTCGACAGGTCCCTGCCGTCAACGGCCGATGCGACAGTAGGCGATGGCCTGCGGCAGGTGCTGCAACGCTCGGGCTACGTTCTGTGTGACGGTGATCCCCAGGTGGCTTCGCTATATGAGCTACCCCTGCCCGCCGCCCATCTGCAGCTTGGGCCGATGTTCCTCCATGATGCCTTGCTGACCCTGGCAGGGCCCGCCTGGGAGCTGCAGGTGGACCATCGAACCCGGCAGGTGTGCTTCACGCCGAACCAGGAGGCATCACCATGACGCTTCGATTCAGCATGGATGTTCCTTGCGGCCGGTTGCAGTGGAAAACCACGGTGAAGTCCCTCCTGACTTCCGCTCTGCTGACACTGATGGCCGCTTCGACCTCAACGCCTGCACTGGCTCAAAAGGTTCCCGCCACTGGTTCACGTGCCAGCTCCAGCCTGGAACGGGGAACCCAGGACGCGGCGACAGATGAACACCACGCAAAGGACTGGGGGCTGCAACCCGCGGAGTGGGCACGGTACCGGCAACTGATGCAGGGGCCGCTGGGCATCCATTCACCCAACCTGGACCCGCTCACAGCACTGGGCATCGAGGCAAACACCGCCGAGGAGCGCCGCCGCTATGCAGAGCTCCAGGTACAGGCCGAAGCTCGCCGCGTTGAAAAAATACTGGCCTATCAATGGGCCTATGACGCCGCCTGGCAGCGGCTCTACCCCACACTCCGGCGTGTCAATCTGACTGGAAAAAAAATCGCCGATAGCGGAAATCTGTCCTCCCTGCGGCTGGCGGTCTTCGTGAAGGAGGACTGCCCGCCCTGCGAGTGGCGAGTCCGACAGCTGCTGGCAAAAGATGTGACGTTTGACCTGTACATGGTCGGCAGTCGCGAGGAGGATGCCCGCATCCGGCAATGGGCCACGCGGGTGGGCATAGACCCCAGCAAGGTGTTGGCACGCCACATCACGCTGAACCACGATAGTGGGCGCTGGCTGTCCATCGGCGTAGCGGGCGACCTGCCCGCCGTGGTTCGCGAGGTCAACGGACAATGGCTACGTCTGTGAGCCTTCGGCACGGGGCGGCTATTTGCCTGGGCTGGCTGCTGGGAATGGCAAGCGTTGCCGCCTCGGCCGATAATACCCGGCTCATCGTGGTTGAGGACCGGGGTGGCGTGTCGGCGTTGCCGTACTATCAAGTACTGGATTTGCCACCCAGGGGCACGCCCCCTGATCAACCCGCTCATGCGCAAGTGCCGGAGCCCTCAGCGCAGCCCTTCAGCGAGGCAGATATGCTACCGGTGAAATCGGCACTGCTGTCACCGGGCAGGGTGGAACGCCGGTCGATTCAGGCCGCAGGGTTACAGCCGCTTTTCCTGGTGGGTGACGACGAACTCTCCCGTTCCTGGCTGCGCCAGCGCGCGGATACTCTGCAAGCACTCAGGGCCGTGGGCCTGGTGGTCAACATCGACACCGCCGACGGGCTGGCACGGTTGCGTGACCTGGCCCCTGGCCTGATCCTGTCACCGGCCTCCGGTGACGACCTGGCCCAGCGTCTTGAGATCCGGCACTACCCGGTGCTGATCACCGCCACAGGCATCGAGCAGTGACATGGCCCGATCCCACACCGTGGAGGTCATGCTGCGACCCGCCGTGGAGCTGTACAGCGTCGCCGTCAGTGTCGGTGCCGCCGCACTCTGCCTGTTTGCGCCCTGGTCACTGGCACTGAGCCCCTTGCTGGGGCTGGGTGCAGCACTGGGCTTTCTGACCTTTGCCATCATCCGCTACCGCGATGCCAGGGAAATCCTGCGCTACCGCCGCAACATCCGCCGCATTCCCCGTTACGTGATGGCCAGCCGCAACGTGCCGGTGAGCCAACAGCGGCTGTTTGTTGGCCGAGGCTTCCGCTGGGATCAGCGCCATACCCACCGGCTGGCGCAAACCTACCGCCCGCAGTTCCGCCGCTATGTCGAACCGACGCCGCTCTACCGATGCATCCGTCACTGGGAGCAGCGACTGGAATTTGCCCCGTTTCCCTTGCCCCTCCTTGGCCGGCTGACCGCCTGGGACCATCCGCTGAACCCACTTCGCCCCCTGCCGCCGGTTGGCGGGCTACCCCGGCTACACGGCATCGAGCCACTGGAAACCGACGTGTCCCTGCCGCTGGGCGAGCGGGTCGGGCATACCCTTGTGCTCGGTACTACACGGGTCGGCAAAACCCGGCTGGCCGAGCTGTGCATCACCCAGGACATCCGCCGCCAGGTCAACGGAGAGCACGAGGTGGTGATCGTGTTCGACCCGAAGGGCGATGCCGATCTGCTCAAGCGCATGTCTGTGGAGGCCCGGCGCGCCGGACGCGAAGGCGAGTTCTACATGTTCCATCTCGGCTGGCCGGACATTTCGGCCCGCTACAATGCCGTGGGCCGCTTTGGCCGTATCTCCGAGGTCGCGACGCGCATCGCCGGCCAGCTCTCCGGCGAGGGCAACAGTGCCGCCTTTCGAGAATTCGCCTGGCGCTTTGTCAACATCATCGCCCGCGCGCTGGTGGAGCTGGGGCGCCGTCCCGACTACCTCCAGATCCAGCGCCACGTCATCAACATCGACGCGTTGTTCATCGAGTACGCTCAACACTTCTTCGCCAGCACCGAACCCAAGGCCTGGGAGGTGATCGTACAACTCGAAGGGCGGCTGAACGACAGGAACATCCCCCGCCACATGGTCGGACGGGAAAAGCGTGTGGTGGCCATCGAGCAGTATCTGTCCCAGGTGCGGGTCTACGACCCGGTACTCGACGGGCTGCGCTCGGCGGTACGCTACGACCGCACCTACTTCGACAAGATCGTCGCCTCGCTGCTGCCGCTGCTGGAGAAGCTCACCACCGGTAAAATCGCGCAGCTGCTGGCCCCGGACTATGCCGACCTGCGCGATCCACGCCCGATCTTCGACTGGATGCAGATTATCCGCAAACGCGCCGTGGTCTATGTCGGGCTGGATGCCCTGTCGGATGCCGAGGTTGCGGCGGCCGTGGGCAACTCGATGTTTTCCGACCTGGTGTCGGTAGCCGGACACCTCTACAAGTTCGGCATCGACGACGGCTTGCCCGCCACCTCGGCCGCTGCTACGGGAAAAGTCACCATCAACGTCCATGCCGACGAGTTCAACGAGCTGATGGGGGATGAGTTCATTCCCCTGGTCAACAAAGGTGGCGGCGCTGGCATTCAGGTAACGGCCTACACCCAGACCCTGAGCGACATCGAGGCGCGGATCGGCAACCGGGCCAAGGCGGGGCAGGTAGTGGGCAACTTCAACAACCTGTTCATGCTGCGAGTGCGCGAGACCGCCACCGCCGAACTGCTCACCCGCCAGTTGCCCCAGGTTGAGGTCTACACCACCGCCACCGCCAGCGGTTCAACGGATACCTCCGACCCGCAGGGGCATACGGCCTTCACCTCCAACACCCAGGACCGCATCACCACCACCAGCGTGCCGCTGATCGAACCGGCCCACGTGGTGAACCTCCCCAAGGGCCAGGCCTTCGCACTGCTGGAAGGCGGTAACCTGTGGAAGCTGCGCATGCCCTTGCCTGCCCCGGAACCCGACGAGGCCATGCCGAGGAACCTGCAGGTACTGACGGACTACATGCGCCAGCACTATCTGGACGCCGGCGAATGGTGGGACAATCAGGGTGAACCGGAGCGGCCAAACGAGAGCCTGCCCGATGACCTGCTGGATGACGTCAGGCCGATAACCACCGCGGAGGCCGGCGAAACAGGGGCACCATGAATGACCCGGCAGCCACCGCACAGCGGCAACAGACACGGCAACGCAACACCGTCAGCGCGGTCCTCACCCTGCCCTTTCGCCTCTTCGGCGTACTCTGCGGCTCTCTGTTGCTGTGCATCCTGGTGGAGTGGGTTGGCATGCATCTGCTATGGCCAGAGGAAGGATGGCGTCATGCCCAGGCCATGGTGCAGTACGAACTCGACCAACTCTCCACCCATTTCACCCGCAGTGTGGTAGTTCAGGAACCGGGGCGCACGGCACATCGACTGATCGACGGTGCCCATGAATGGATATTCCTTAAAACCGGGTTGATGGACTGGATACAGGGCGCCGCGTCGCAGGCCCGGGCAGGGGCCGACACCCCAACCCGCGACTTCCGCTACTATCTGGGTGTGGTCTATGTCCACTTGGAAAACTACCTGATTGCCGCCGCCTATGTGATGCTGGTTTTCCTGGTGCGCCTGCTGGTGCTGTGCCTGATGCTGCCGCTGTTTTGCATGGCCGCCTTTGTGGGGCTGGTGGATGGTCTGGTGCGCCGGGACATCCGCCGGTTCGGTGCGGGACGGGAATCCGGTTTCGTATACCACCGGGCGAAAGCGGCTTTGATGCCGCTGCTGGTGCTGCCCTGGGTGATCTATCTGGCGCTGCCGGTGAGTGTGAGTCCGTTGCTGATCTTGCTGCCCGGTGCTGTGTTGCTGGGCCTGTTGATGGATATTGCGGCGGGGAGCTTTAAAAAATATCTCTGACGCCCGGCAGAGCAGGTCGATGTCGACCCCAGGCCAATTAACACCGGTACTTTCCGCATCAAATGGTCGTC